>NZ_JBBCWZ010000104.1:0-6947 GCF_037145695.1 Acinetobacter sp. USHLN143 | reverse complement strand
AGAAGAAATTATTTAGACCAGTTATCAAAAACTTCATTGATGACTTTATTCTCGATAAAAATCATCTGCTACCACAGAGAATCTATAAATAATAGTGCGTAAGTCCTATTTTGATAAAGAGATTTTTTAAACCGCTTATCGAATCATCAAGCCAGCCGCAAGTTTAATTCAATCGCAAACTGCTTTAAATCGTGAGATAGGTATTTTCCCAGCGATTGCCGCTAAAACTACCCTCTAGCAGTTGGACGTAGTGGCCATAAACCTGATCGATGGCAATACAGTCATCTACATCCAGCACGCGGTCGGTATGCTGTTTTTGCCAGTGCCGGGCGAAGTAAGCTTTACCGCGCTGTTTAGCGACCATAGCATTCTGCGCAACCACCAACACATAACGATGTAACTCACCAAACTCACGTGGATCATAACCACCCAGATTAATCAGCCAAAGTTTTTCATCGGATTGCTGTGGCTGTGCATCAGTAAATTGCAGCACATAGGACTTGCCCTCGAACTCTAGCCCGTTGATTTGCGCCCAGGCATCAATATGCAAGCCTTTCTGTTCCGCAAACCAGGCATTTTTTAATTGCGGATAGGTATCTTCCAGACTCTCCCCCACAGCCAAAACCACATCATGAACTTCTGTATTGGCACGGGCATGACGACCACCGAGCATTACAATAAACAGGCTGGGCATTACATTTCCTTGTTAGTGTCAATCTTTAAGATCATTTCATTAATGCTTGCCAGTATAGCGCAAAGCTATTCCATGATGATGTAGCCATCTGCCAAGGACAAATTTGCATCATCAGCCTGACTGAATTTGCGCAAAACAGCATGAAGTCATTCGGTACCGATATACATCTCGAGGATCAGTTTAAGTCTATGTCGGACTCAAAAAACCATTTTCAGTGAATACAATTGGCTAGCGAATCATTTCCGATCATTTTCATCAGGATTTACAGCAGAAGATGATTATTTTTTTGTACAAAATATAAACACGGCTAAACCATACAAATCTGTACAAATTTTCACCCAAATTTCAATCTAAAGGCATATTTCGTTGACTGAAATGCGCTGAAAGACGATACTCTCAATGTTTTTATTTAAGCAAATCGGTTCAAAGAGGCTGGGCCAAAAGTTCGGTCCTCAGAAACTCAATCCAACGCAAGGGGCTATATATGGCTGGTGGAAAGTCAACTATCATTTACACACTGACCGACGAGGCGCCATTACTGGCGACTTATTCTCTGCTGCCGATCATTGAGACCTTTACTAAGCCAGCTGGCGTTGAGATCGTCAAAAGTGACATCTCTGTAGCTGTGCGCGTGCTCTCCGAATTTACAGATTACCTAAGCGAAGAGCAAAAGGTGCCTGACACTCTAGCTGAGCTAGGTCGTCTTACACAAGATCCAGACACGAACATTATCAAACTCCCAAATATCAGTGCTTCTGTTGGCCAGCTAACAGCGTGTATCAAGGAACTTCAGTCTAAAGGCTATGCAATCCCTGACTATCCTGAAAACCCGACCACTGAAGAAGAAAAAGCAATCAAGGCACGTTATAGCAAATGTCTTGGTTCAGCAGTAAACCCTGTTCTACGTGAAGGTAACTCAGACCGTCGTGCACCTGCTGCCGTTAAAAACTACGTGAAAAAACACCCGCACTCTATGAGCGAGTGGAAACAGTGGTCGCAAACTCACGTTTCACACATGGACGAAGGTGACTTCTACCACGGCGAAAAGTCGATGACTTTAGACCGCGCACGGAATGTAAAAATGGAATTGATCACCAAGTCTGGTGAAGCGATTGTTCTTAAGCCAAAAGTTGCGCTTCTGGACGGCGAAATCATCGATTCAATGTTCATGAGCAAGAAAGCACTTTGCGACTTCTACGAGAAAGAACTTGAAGACTGTCGTGAAGCAGGCATCCTGTTCTCTTTACACGTTAAAGCAACCATGATGAAGGTGTCTCACCCAATCGTATTTGGTCACTGTGTAAGAATCTACTACAAAGAAGCATTCGAAAAACATGGCAAGCTTTTTGATGAGCTTGGCATTAATGTCAATAACGGTATGGCGGGTCTTTACGAAAAGCTTGAAACTTTACCAACCTCTGTACGTGAAGAAATCATTGCTGATTTACATGCTTGTCAAGAACACCGTCCAGCTTTAGCGATGGTTGATTCTGCAAAAGGCATCACTAACTTCCATTCACCAAACGACGTGATTGTAGATGCTTCTATGCCTGCAATGATTCGTGGTGGCGGTAAAATGTGGGGCGCTGACGGCAAGCCTTACGACTGTAAAGCAGTCATGCCTGAATCAACTTTCGCACGTATTTACCAGGAAATGATCAATTTCTGTAAATGGAATGGCAACTTCGATCCAAAAACCATGGGTACTGTACCTAACGTTGGTTTGATGGCGCAAAAAGCGGAAGAATACGGTTCACACGACAAGACTTTCGAAATTCCTGAAGCAGGTGTTGCGAACATCACTGACCTAGAAACAGGCGAAGTGTTGATGTCACAAAACGTGGAAGAAGGCGATATCTGGCGTATGTGTCAGGTGAAAGACGCACCGATCCGCGACTGGGTAAAACTTGCAGTTACTCGTGCACGCAACTCTGGCATGCCGGCAATCTTCTGGCTTGACCCGTACCGTCCACACGAAAACGAACTGATCAAGAAAGTTGAAAAATACCTGAAAGATCATGACACCACTGGTCTTGACATCCAGATCATGTCACAAGTACGTGCAATGCGTTATACGCTTGAACGTGTTGCTCGCGGTCTAGATACTATTTCTGTAACAGGTAACATCCTGCGTGACTACCTGACTGACTTGTTCCCAATCATGGAACTTGGTACTTCTGCGAAAATGCTTTCTATCGTGCCTTTGATGGCTGGTGGCGGCATGTACGAAACAGGTGCAGGCGGTTCTGCGCCTAAACACGTACAACAGCTTGT
Source organism: Acinetobacter sp. USHLN143 (assembly GCF_037145695.1). Classification (GTDB taxonomy): domain Bacteria; phylum Pseudomonadota; class Gammaproteobacteria; order Pseudomonadales; family Moraxellaceae; genus Acinetobacter; species Acinetobacter fasciculus. The sequence goes on along the minus strand of NZ_JBBCWZ010000104.1, from coordinate 3,979 downwards.
AGAAGAAAACCACTTACGCTGGGATTCTTTAGGTGAATTCTTGGCTCTTGCTGTATCTCTTGAAGAGCTTGGCATCAAAGAAGACAACGCACGTGCGAAACTTCTTGCGAAGACACTTGACCAGGCAACAGGTCAACTTCTTGACAACGACAAGTCTCCTTCACGCCGTACTGGTGAACTAGACAACCGTGGCAGCCATTTCTACCTTGCTAAATTCTGGGCTGAAGCACTGGCTGCTCAAGACGAAGATGCTGAACTTAAAGCGAAATTTGCGCCGATTGCTCAAGCACTTGCTGACAACGAAGCGAAGATTATTGCTGAGCTGAACGAAGTTCAAGGTAAATCTGTAGACATCGGTGGTTACTACGCAGTAGATCCAGCGAAAGTGGGTGCAGTAATGCGTCCAAGCGCTACATTAAACTCAATCCTTGAGTCTTTTGCTGCGTAATCGCATGAAAGCTTAAAGATGATTTAAAAAACCGGTCCTTGGGGCCGGTTTTTTTATATCTTGAGTTTTTCACCCAGGGATTTATGCAGGTACTTATTTGCCAAAGTAATCGGATATTCCAAAACACAAACAATTTAAAAGGTACAGTTGAAATGATGCATCATTTTAATTTTTATAAATTTCAGGCAATAAAAAACCCCAAGACTGAATATGCTTGGGGTTTTTTAGAATTTTGGTCCCGAGGGTCGGACTCGAACCGACACGTCATCTCTGACAGCGGATTTTGAGTCCGCCGCGTCTACCAATTTCACCACCTCGGGAGTGGATGAAAGGTATAATACGCGATTTCTCAGCACTGTCAACGCAGAATATTTACATTTGTTTATTTTTAAAACAAATCGCATTTTTTCGTTTTAAAATCGAGCAATTCCCGCCATAAAAAAGAAAAAAGTTTATACTAGCCGCAGTTTTTTTAGCGTAAATCATCATGCAACTTTCTGATTTTAATTTTGATCTCCCCGATGAGCTGATTGCTCGCTACCCACTGGAAACACGCAGTGCCTCTCGCCTGTTGCACCTCGATGCCCAAGGTCAATATCATGACCATCAATTTACCGATATTCTGGATTTACTTGAAGACGGCGACTTGTTGGTATTAAACGACACCAAAGTCATGAAGGCCCGTTTAAAAGGTAAACGTGCTTCAGGCGGTGCGGTAGAAGTGCTGGTTGAGCGTATGCAAGATCGCTTTATTGCCTATTGTCATATTAAGGCCAGCAACACTCCGAAAGCCGGTGCAGAACTTTTTATTGGCCCGGATGCAGTGAAAGTGACCGTACAAGGCCGTCATGAAAATCTGTTTATTGTAGAATTTTCACAACCAATTCTCGATGTGCTGGATCAATACGGCGCCTTGCCGATTCCGCCTTATTTCAACCGTGAAGCGGAAGAGATTGATACTGAACGTTATCAAACCGTGTTTAATGACCCAACCAAACTGGCCAGCGTTGCAGCACCTACTGCCAGCCTGCATTTTGATGCCGATCTGTTGGCAAAATTGGAAGCCAAAGGGATTCAAAAAACTTTTGTGACCCTACATGTTGGTGCAGGTACTTTCCTGCCAGTGCGTACCGATGATATTCAAAATCACATCATGCACAGCGAATGGTGCGACGTCCCTGAAACTGCGGTCGAGATGATTCGTCAGACTAAAGCCCGCGGTAATAAAGTCATTTCTGTAGGCACGACTGCCACCCGTGCAGTCGAAAGTGCAGCACAAGCACATAACGGTGAACTGGCAGCCTGGACAGGTGATACCCAGATTTTCATCTATCCGGGTTATCAGTTTAAAGTGGTCGATCGTTTGATCACTAACTTCCATTTACCAGAATCGACCCTGTTAATGCTTGTATCTGCCTTGTCCAACCGTGACAATATTCTCAATGCTTATAAGCATGCAGTAGACAGCAAGTATCGCTTCTTCAGTTATGGCGATGCCATGCTGATTGATCAGGCGAAATAAGCGAGAACCATTGCCCATGCCGATCGAGTCTGTACAACAGTCCATTCATATTCGCCGCAAGAAAAATGCAGTGGTGTTTCAAAATATCGCTCGGCTTTGGGATCTGGGTCAACAGGCCAAAACGCATCAGCAATTGCTGGATGGGCTGCATCCCTGGAATGGCCCGATTACGCTCAAGTTTGAAAATAACCTGCCGCTTGCGCTTGCCGGAATTGGGCTTTTTCTGATTGGCAGCATTTTTATTGCGCCGGGAAATATCTGGATTCAGGGCAGTGTTTTTCTCGGCTGTCTCTGTATCTTCTGGGCCTATATTTGCTATGAACAGCAGCAGCCCTTAGAGGAAGTCATTGCTTTTCTGGAAGAACAGGCACTGGCCAAAAAATATCAGCTTGCCTTTCTAAAACAGCCACTGCATATTTCCATGCCACTCAATCCCCTGCACTTTATCCGGCATTTAAAACAATTATTTCCAGTATTCAATCAAGGTTCGTTGAGTAATGAGATTCAGCGTTATGCCAGCACGGTCTGGGAAGATGAAAACGGCCAGCAACATCAGGTACTACTCTTCCAATACCACTATATTGATGAAGTACAGGCCAGAAACAAAGAGGGCCAACCGGTTAAACTGATGCAGGTCCACAAAGACCTGTGGGGCGTATTTGTGTTTGATATCCAGATTCAGGGACTGGCGGTCACCACTTCCAGAAAGAAATTTTATTATCCTTATAGCTATCCCTGGCACAGCAGCGATATTCGCACCAACCAGAGATTAAGCTTTTATGGCAGCGATCCGATGCAAACTGCCAAATTACTCAGTCCGGGTTTTGTGCTGCGACTGGCCGACTTTTTTGAACAGCGTCAGGGTGATTTACTGTTTCACCCAGAAAATAAAATGCTGTGCTATCTGGGACCCCATGATTTATTTCAGGTATCGAGCAAGCAGCAGAATATTAGCGATATTTCCACATTGCGCGGCCACCTGAGAACGTTTAAATTAAAACAGCTCGAAAACTTACAACATGATCTGCTGCAGTTTTTAAAATAAATTTTTCGCATCATTTTTTAAATATAGATATAGCTTGGGGAGATCTCGGATGGGATTTTTGATTTTATGTTTGATCATTGTGGCGCTGATTGTCACGATTATCATGATCCGCAACAGTATTATCCGTCATCATAACGCTACGATTCGTGCCTGGTCGGATGTCGCCAGTTACGAACGGCAAAAACTGAAAATTCTGGATGGGCTGCAACCGCTGGTCGAGCAATACTCGAGTTTCGAAAAAGGCACGCTGGAAAAAGTCACCGAACTGCGTCAGAACATCATGAACCTGAATATCAAGGATGCCGATATTGGACAATTACAACGCATTGAAAGTCTGAACAAACAGTTAATGCATAGCCTGAATGTCGTGATTGAAAATTATCCGGAACTGAAAGCCAATGACATCTATCTGAAAATGATGGCTGAAATTGAAGAACAGAATGAAAATGTCGGTGCGGCGATTACGATTTATAATCGCAATGTCGAACTGTTTAACAACCAGATCCAGATTTTTCCGCATAACATCATTAACAATATGTTGCTCAGAAAAAAAGTGGTACGTCCATTCCGTGATCAAAGCGTGACACAGAATTTTGATTACCGTCCGAACTTTCACTGAGTGAACAGCAAGATCTGATAAAATTTTGCATCCTTGGCGCATTAACTTATTATAAAAATAGCCAAGGATGCGGCTGTACCTATCTAAAACTTATAAAATAAAGAATAAAAATTATGCTGGATTATTTAGAGCACTTGCAACAGACGCTGGTCGAGGAATTTTATCGGCTGTATGACCGTTATCAGGATGATCAAATCTATGCCTGTAGTCTGGTCTTTGACGAATTTTTACTACTAACCTGAGTTCGATATAAAAAAAGAGTAGAAAAAAAGCCCTGTTTTTGTAACATATTGGTTCTCAAGACAAAATGTTATAAAACAAGGCTTCTCAATGGATCATATTACC
>NZ_JBBCWZ010000103.1:0-6963 GCF_037145695.1 Acinetobacter sp. USHLN143 | reverse complement strand
TGGAATGTTGTGATCGTGGATGCCACAGAAATTCCAATCCAAAGGCCTAAAAAAACAGAAGAAAAGCTATAGCGGCAAGAAAAAGACCCACACTTTCAAAGTACAGGCCATGATTCACTACAAAACTCAGCAAATTCTGAGTTTATGTACCAGTCGCGGTGCAGTGCATGATTTCGAGTTGTTCAAACGCAATTTAAACCAGATTCCTTTTGGGGCTTTTATCCTTGCAGATAAAGGCTATCAGGGGATTTATGTGTTGTATCCGAATAGCCTGTTGCCATTAAAAGCCAAAAGACACTGTAAATTGGATCCTGAATTGAAAATCTATAATCAGGAAATCAATAAAAGAAGAATCGGAATTGAGCATGTATTTGGCAGCCTGAAAACCTTCAAAATCCTTGCTGAGCGTTATCGAAATAGAGGTAAAAGGCTTGGTTTGAGATTCAATTTAATCGCTGGAATCTACAACTTGGAACTGAGCAAAAAATGATTTATGAAAGAGGTCTAGTGTTATATTAATTTTGGTTTGTTATCTTAATCACTTATTTCTTCTATAATGTGAATTTGGTTTAAATTTATTTTTGAGAAGAGAATGATTTTTTTATTTGAATTTAAGCATTGAACAGTGCTTAAAAAAGAAAAAGCCTAATCTCGGGATTAGGCTTTCGTATTTATGCTCTAAATAATATTGCCACAGATATCAGTCGTACCTTGTGGATAAGTGAACTGTAGGGCATTGCGGTCAGTGATTAGCTCTGATGAGAATTCTAGTCCTGTGAGTTTGTCTGAGAAATCACCATTTTTATCTGAAGAAGCACTATTAAAGATATCAAAACCAATATTTTTTAATGCTGACGGTAGCGTTCCTTTATATCCCTGATCAATGCCATTGATAATAAAACCGAATTGTTTCGTATTCTGGTTGATATATATCCCTATACGATGGTACTTACTCTGATAGTCAGTCATCTTACTGTGATAGTCGGCAATTGAGTTATATTCTGTACCATCGCTATTTTGGTAGTTGAAAGAGTATGACAAAGAAGGTGGATTTTCACCAAACTCGGGATCAGCGCCACCTGCTATGAAATTATAACTAGATTTTACGATATAACCATTTTCTGTGGCGCCACTAAAATTAATATCAGCTATATAAGATGAACCAGGTTCACCATAGTAGCCACCGTTTAGTGGAGCGGCAGGGATGTCTAGTTGCATTTCAAGTGCAAAAATTCCTGTTGTAGGTAAGCTAAAATCTCCTAAACCATCATGTAGTGATGGAAAGTAAAAAGAATCCTTAGCTGAATATAGCCTTGTTTTACTAGTAGCTAAATATTGTAAATAATTAAAAGTACCGTATTCAGGATAATTAATTGAAAAATATGGAGGGGCAACAGTTAAGCTAAATTTTTGTCCATTGATTGTAGGAAATAGTCCAATCAGATAGTCTGGATTCTGTTTGTTCCATAAATCATCGTAATCTTGTTGTGTTGCATCAAAGTTATACTGACATGTTTGACTCTGATCTAAACTACGTAAACTTAAGCTAGTTGATGTTGTTGCTGTAGATTGGGATGTAGTATTGCTACTTTGTGAGCTATTTTGATTTTCACCACAGCCAAGCAGGGCTAAGCTAAGCGTCAATATACCAATTTTTTTCATTGATAGTTCCTATAAGTTAAGTGGTTTAAAATTTTTTAAAAAAGCTAAAAGTTCATACTTTTGAATGGATTTAATTTTTATCAAGTGAAAATTTCAGAATTTATAGTTTGATTTTTAAAAAAAAGACCTCTTTTAAAAAAAAGAGGTCTCGTGAAAAATCAATCATATTCGATAGTTACAGTTGCCATTGCTCGAACTTTTCCTGCTGTTACGTTGGCATTTGTTTGATAATATCGCGCTGTAAGTGGTACGTTATATTCAATAGTCTGGTTAGATTTAACTGTACCTAATTCTAATTTGTCACCTAAACCAATCACGCGATTCTGATTATTATAATTCCATAGAAGTTGAACACCTACACCGTTTGCTTTTGTTGCATTTGGTTCGAGATTTCTTAGGACTTGAGTGTTTGTACCTTCGGTTTGATAATCAAAACTCAAACTTATCAGGTTTTTCTCTTCATAACCTGTTGGGTTTTCACCACCGTTACAAAGGATATTCAGATCAAAGCTTTGCTCACCTTGCGTGGATCCAACACCAGTAAAACCTGATTTTGTGACAGTTGGTAGTGTGACAGCTTTGTCAATATTACCTCGCCATTCACAAGAAGAAGATGAAATAGTAATTGCATTTCCATAAACTGTGCTGGTTAAGAAAGGGCGATCACTTCGACTTCCAGCATAATAAGTACTATATTGTCCAGGAACTAATGTTCCAGAGCCTGTATTTTCTGCGGTTTTAATAATTTCAACTACAAAATAACCCTCAGCAAGAGTAACACGAGGTCCAGGTACAGGACGTGTATAGGGGTAATAGCCTGAAAAGTTCGTCGCATTAAATGCTTCACGATAAATTCGAATACCAATTCCAGGAATATTTGTTGAGTAAATACTATTGCCCAGTGAACTTATTGGACGATTCTGTATTAGACTCGCTACCATCATTTCGTTACTATCACAATTGATGTACCTAGTTTCAGAGTTAGGGCGGATTTCAAATGAAGATTTATTTAGAGTTTTGCCAACAGGATCACTAGGTCGAACAACGACACGACCTACAGCCATACTAATGTCTATAGTTCTAAATCCTGATGCTGGTGTACAAGCTGCATTTGCCTCGCCATACAAACCAAGACCAGCGGTGAGCAAAACACTGTTTAAGAGTAATTTTTTCATTTACAAACCGCCTCAGTCATTATTAAGTTTTGTTGATCTTGTGCAAGCTGAGCTGTTACGTCATAAGTAATCTCACATTGCTCAGCGCTATCATCACCCCATTTTACATACAATTGATCTTGTGCTTTTTGGGTACGTAAATACACCATGCTACCTTGAGCAACAATACCAACAGACTCATTATTTTGATCAAATACTTGAGCTGCAAATGGTAGATTTTCACCAGTCGAAGTTTTAGCAGCAATGTAAATTGCATAACCTTTCTTCGTAGAAAAGTCTACTTTCGTAATAGACCCTGCGAATGGGGCAATTCGTTGGCTAGTTTCTTCAAGTTCGACATTTGTAGACATTTCTTGTGGGTCAAGTGTGATGTCATTTAAACGATATGGTGTTACATAAGGAATAACAGCATAGCCATTCTTATTGACACTTAAACCTGTTGTATTATTGACTTTGGCACCTGCTGCATCAGGTGCATAAACCAATACCATGGTTTGACCTTGTTCAGGGCCGAATAAGATACCATCGCGATGCGCAACAATATTTCCTGTTAAACTTACCATCGCTTGTTGATAGGTATCAGCAATACTATAAGATCCACCAACGGTCGTGAAATTGGTGCGATAGCGACCATTTACGTTGAATGTTGGATTGTTATAGTCTTGATGTGACATGGATGAACCATAGCTAAAGCGATCGCCAACAGTACCACTAACACCAACAGTTCGGTTGTTTTGTGATGCATTTGCATTCACATTCATCGAATGTTTCTTAAAGCTCAATGGGAAGGAGAGCGTCATCAAGTATTCAGTGTCACGTGTACGATTATTAGAGCTATAGTCAACTTGTCGTTTGGTTGCAGATAAACCATAAGTTAAACCATGGTAGTTATTACTATAACCAAACTGGTATTGTTTACCGCTTTCATTGCGATTCCAATAATCAACCCATGAACCGACCATGTAGAAGTTACCCCAACCATCAGGAAGACCCTGATTCAAGGTAATTTGAAATTCACTACGTTGTTTACCCACAGCATAGCTGTTGATACCTTTATCTTCCAAATCACGGATTAAAAGTGCATCACGTAATTTGTAATAATTTTCAGTCGAGTATCGATATGCTGCTAAGGTTAAATTGGTACTTGTCGGAGAGATCAGCTTACTATAGCTCAAGCGATAACTTTGACCAGATTGAGACGCTTTTTTCTCAAAGTCAGCTTCAGAATGGGTTACGTCAACTGAAATAGCACCTAGAGGTGTCGCAAAAGCTGTACCTAATAGTGCAGATGCATATCGTTCAGTAGCTTGAAAACCTGTATAACCAGTCAGGTAGTTGTTAATACCGAGTTGGTATTTACCTTGTACAACCCAAGGGTCTAAATCAATATCACGATCTCGGAACTCACCAGCAGTGACCGAGTAGCGACTCATGCCAGGTCTTAGCATTTGAACGACAGAAGCGTAGGGGATTGAAAATGTTTGAATATCACCATTTGATTCAATCACAGAAACTTCGAGTTCACCACCGAAACCCGTTGGGTAGAGATCATTAATTTCAAAGCTACCTGGTGATACAGTCGTTTGGTAAATCAATTGCCCTTGTTGACGTACTTCAACTTTAGCATTTGTTTTTGCATTGCCACGAATACGAGGTGCATAACCCAGCATACTATTTGGCAGCATCCGGTCATCACTAGAAAAATCAATACCACGGTATCCAAATGAATCGAAAACTTCACCATTGGTAAAACTATCACCTAATGTAAGTACACCACGATATTGAGGAAATGCACGTTGCAAATAGGTACTTGTAGATTGATAGTTTGATTTACTTTCATTCTCGTTAGGCTGATCTTTCCACTGCCATTGACCATTGTGACGTAATTGCCAGCCAGCAAGATTCGCTCCAGCTGTTAATGCCATAAATGCATTAGTGGTTTCTTTATTGTCATTGCTTCTATTAAATGTTTTATATGCACTACCGCTATAAGATAAAAAGCCAGCATTTACACCACGATCCCAAACACTTGGATCGACATAGCCTTGAGCATTTTTTTGTATCGCAACCTGAGGAATAGAAATATCTACACGCAACTTAGACGTATCAAAATCATAGTATGCATCTTCAATCCATTCATCTATTTTTAGGCAGCTATTTTGTGAAATAGCAGACTGATGGATCGCTAAAGCATCTTGCTTAACACCGTACTCGAGTAAAGTATTAGAGTTGAAGCAGGTAACGGCATTTTGTTTAGGATCGACAGCTTTAAATTGCATACGGCGTTTGCCGAACCATTTACCATTAATATATACGTCTACATTATATTCACCTGGTAATACAGGGTTACCGTACTTAAAGCGTGAAATATCGATCTTTTGCGCATCACCAATCAAAAATGAAGAGTCGAACTCGGCTTCCATCGCATTATTGTTTTTGAGTTCGTCTGCATACACCATCACTGGCACAGTCATGCTGATTATGCCAGAGGTTAGGTAAAAAAAAATATGACGCTTTAATAATCTATATGGTGCGTGCTTTTTTGACATAATAAGAATCGCCTATATTGTATAGGTACTTAAAATTATTGGTTATCTGGATGAAAAATGATTATTGAAACTTAATTGGTTTCTCGACACGTCCGCCATAATCATTCACATTGATAAAGCTCATTTTTTCAGTATTGGAGATTTTTAATTGAACACGATCTTCAGAAAATGGCTTTAACATTAAACCTTTGGGTAATAAATCAACTTTTTTATCACCATTGACTTGATAGATTGAAGTCATCGTAATGTGAAAAGGTGTTGGGTTTTTGATGACCACACTTTGACCTGCTTTTTGCCATTGCAGCTTATCGGCTGCTAAATTAGCATCTTCTTTAATACTCGCAGGGCGGTAGAAGAATTTAATTCTTGAACGAATTGCAAGTTGTAAAAAATTATCTGGTACTGATTCGGCACCTTTACCTGTTGGTCGAGGTGGAATATCCAATACGTTTAACCAAAGTACAGATTCTTGCTGTTGATTTAGCTGTGATGCACTTGGTAAAGCTGTAATCCGGAGAGTTTGGCTTTTTGTTGCTTCAACACGCGAAATCGGAGGCGTGATCATAAAAGGAACTTTTGATTGATCAGGTGTACTTTTTGGATCTCCTTCATCAATCCATGCTTGGACTAATGCAGGTTTAGAGCCATTATTACTGAGCTGTAAAGTGACTTCACGTGCATCGGAAGGATAAATAACGCGCGTGCCGTGAATGACAATCTCTGCATGAGTAGCAGTTGCTAACATTGAACAGAGTGCAAAACCAGACAAGAATTTACTACCGTTAAATGACATGTGAAATATTCTCAGAAAAAGGCGAAAGTGATGAAATACAGAGGAGTTTCTATGTTCGAAAACATAGAAACTCAGTTATCAATAGATTATTGATAAATAATTGTGTATTGAACTGAAGTTGTTACTTCACCAGCAGTTGAAGCGCCAGTTGCATAGTATTCAGCATAGTAGTTAAGATCAGCGCTACCGCCTTCTACAACGTCAACCCACTGAGAGTTAGCTTGAGCACCAGTAGCGCCAGCAGCTAATACAGGGATTACTTGGTTGTTGTCACCAAGTAATTGAACGTCAACGTTTTGAGCACCAGCAGCAGCTTGGTTGATTAAACGACCAGTATTGAAATCAACAGTTGCACCTGGTTCGAAGTAAGTTACAACTTTACCAGCTGAACAGTCTTCCAAGTTGATTTGGAATGGAGTACGACCTGCTACATCACCAGCTTTTGCTAGAGTTTGTCTAGAAACAGTAGGAAGAGTAACTGTGAAGTCTTTACCTGCTGGAGTAACGATGTTACAAGTTTTGTCAGTTACTAAACCATTGATTGTAATTGTTCCGTCAGCAGCTTGTACATTTGCAATACCAACAACTGAAAGAGCAGCGATCAAAGCAAGTTTTTTCATAATAATTTCTCAAATACATCAGTTAAAAGTTTGAATTATATTACCTTTTCAGTCTTTGTACACGACAAAAAAAGATAACTCATTGAAATAATGGCATAATACTTGTTTTCTGAAGACGAATATGATGACACATTTCAATGAGTTATATCTCATCTTAAACAAAT
>NZ_JBBCWZ010000102.1:0-7054 GCF_037145695.1 Acinetobacter sp. USHLN143 | reverse complement strand
CGCTGCATAAAATCCAGGTCTAGATTCGCGTCTTTTGCGCTGATTTCGCGTTTTAGCACTTTGCCAAGGGTTTCCCTCTGTTTTTCCTCAAACAGGGCTTTTTCGTCAATTGGTGGCGTTTTAGCACTATTTTCAATCTGAGTCTGCTGTTCTGTTTTCAATGCACTAAGTTTTATCTCATTTTCAGCAATCAGCAGATCCATATTTTTGCCGTATTGCAGCTGCGCCTGATTTCTCTGTTTGATTTCATCATTACTACGGCTGATTTCGGTCTCAATCCCTTTTCGGCGCAGTTCGGTGACTTTCGGCCCTTCGTGCAGGGTGGCTTCCAGACCATTCTCCTGGTCCTTGTAGCTGCGGTGGTCGACTCGGGCGGTGTATCCGGCCATGTCCAGGTGCATATTGCAGATATCGGCAAAGTGTTTCCGCCAGTGTTCGATTTCTCCACTGTGTTTCTGATCCAGTTCCCGGGTTTTCTCGGTAAAACCTTCGGGAGTGAGCTTGCGTGTGCTCATCAGGATATGGGCGTGATAATTGCGTTCATCGCTGCCGGATCCAGTATGCGGGGCATGGATACAGGCATCGACAGCCACCTGATGTCTGTCCACGATACTGGCGCATAGTTCTTCGAGCATGGCCAGGCGTTGTTCCTGATTTAATTCACTTGGAAAAGCGATTACAAATTCCCGGGCAACTGTCGAGTTTTTTCGTGTTTCTCGCTGTTCTACTTCATTCCAGAGTCTTTCCCGGTTTTTTAAATGCTCTGGTGCGTCTTTGGGTAAATAAACCTCTTTATATTCCACGCCAGTTTTTCGGCTGTAATCATGTTCCCGGCCTTCACGTTCACAATAGATCTTTTCACCGGCCCGATAGGCGATTGCAGCAGTGGCAGAACGCCCTGCTGATCGTGCTACGGTTTTGACTGAAAAGTGGTAAATCGCCATGCCTGTTTTTCGCTTTTAAATTTTCACGTAGTGAAATACAACCGTGAATACGGTTGTCGGGGTATTGGGGAGACCCCAATCGTACTTGCAAACGAAGTTTGCATAAGTGCGCTCTTCGAGGAAAACATTACTATACATATAGCACCTTGAATGCATATTCAAGTGCGCTTATGTTAGGGATGGTTTCCCAGGATGATGGTATTGGATTAATGAGCGTTACTGAAACACTAGACAGCAAAATCAAGGCACAGGAAGAAAAGCTAAAGCAGTTAAAGGCTCAAAGACAGGCAGCACTGGCAAGAGAACGAGCCAAAGAGAAAGAACAGGCTCGAAAGGATGATACCAGACGTAAGATTTTGATCGGATCTTGCATGCTAAAAATCACCGAAGATGATGAACATGCCAAGGCAAAACTGATTGCTCAGATGGACAAGTATTTGACTGATGAACGTGATCGTAAGCTCTTTAATTTATAAGTGATAGGGAATTAATCATGGCATTGAGCCAATTCGATATTATTAAGTCTTTAGGTGAATCTATTGAATGGTTTGAAAAAGAACTCTCTTGGGGAATGCCTATTGCAGAATTAAGGCATTTAACAGGAAGAATTGGGGAACTTTATGTAGCTATGATGACCTTAGGGCAATTAGCTGATTCAGTTAATCAGAGAGGTTATGATGTAGTTTCCAGTACTGGACAAAGAATTTCTGTTAAGACTGTTACTACAGCAAGTCATGTAGATTTTAATCTTAAAACGATTGAGTTAGTGGACAGAATTATTGTTTTAAGAATTAACCCAGAGGACCTCTGTATTGAAGTAGTCTATGACTTAAATATGGAGCAGTTTCAGGCTAAGTCACGAGAATACAAAGGGAAATATATTTTAGGTATTTATAATAAAATACTTTTAGCTAATTCAAAAATAAATATAGGGTTAAATGTTCCTACTGAAACAGAAGTGAAAGTTGAAAATAATCATGAGTTATTGATTTTAAATAATATTTTTTATGATGGATATGAGATAAAACAATATGAAAATGCAAGAATTGAAGTTTATAAGGATGGTGAAAAACAACCATCAGCTAAAGAAATTTTGAGACAGATAGCACTCCCTTTAAATGTCTCTTTAAATAATTCAGCTGGAAATCCTAAAAATACTCAGCAATTGGGGGATCATGTGATCAAAGCAATAAAGAACTTTAGATCAACATGATTTCGGGATTTTATATTAAACAATAGAGTTATTATTTAAGTCTTTGATAGCATGACTTACATACGTATCCATAGGGGTTGCCTTGACGTCTGTAAGTTGCACATGATTTACATACAAATCTATCGCAGCAGGCACAACTTTCTAGAGCATTTATAGACGTTGTTCTTCTACAAGATACACATCCTGCCTTGCCTTCTTCATTTAGCTGATTACTACTCAATGCCATTATTGAATCTCTTTAGTAATTAATAATATAAGGATATGGTAAATTCAAAATAGGTAATATCTGTGGAAACATAAGCAGATAAATTATTTTTTGGAGTTTTCTTGCATTTTCTTTGCTCGTAGCTTTTCCATTTTATCTTGATTGCGAGCTGCTTCTTCATGAAGTTCGTTTTCCAAGTCCTTATACTTATTTCTTACATTTTCCCACTTATCAGAATCTTGTTTAGAAGACTTAAAAACTTCCACAACAAGAGAAACCAACTTACCTAACATAAAAACCTCTAAGAAAACATCAATCTTAATAAGCATATTATAAAAAAAATATAATTAGTATCCGATCTTAATGTCATTCGATAAATTTTTTATTATCAGTAATCTATAGCTGAATGATAAAGAGCCCAATAGCATTCGATATCTATCATTAAACTTAATGCGATAATTAAATGATAGTATTATCGTTGGTCTAATCAAATTAAGACTAAATGATAGTAATGGAAACTACTAATTTCTTATAACAACCATTATGTTAAATAGACAGTGATTTGGTAGAAAAATCCAGTTTTTAGATTTCGAATAAGAAAGTGGTATGTTAAATTATTATTTTAATATATTGATTTTTTTAAAATTTAAATAATTCTTTTAAAAGAGGCGTATGGATGAAATCATTTTCACAGTCAGTAGTTGTAGTGGGGAGATTAGGCCCTAATGGTGTTTCAATGTTAGGAACAGCATTTTTTGTAAGAGGCGATCTATTAATAACTCCTAGACATGTGGTTGATGATAATGACAAAGGATTAGTTATTCTGTTTCCACATTTAACAGATTTGGATGAATATCAAGATTTGTCAGATACATCTTGTCTACCAATTGATGTAGAAATTAGCGAAATTGACCCAATTCGAGATCTAGCATTACTGAAATTAAAAGATGGTGCTGAATTTGACTTATCTGCATCGAATATTGGTTCGCTTGATGAGATTAGCGTTGGAGATAGAGTGCAAATATTCGGCTATCCTCATTGTACAGAAGGTCGAAGAGTTTGGACTTATCAATCTACTGATATTGGGGCAAAAATTTTATTGAGTTCACATAATATTAAAAGTAAATATGCTGTTCTAAATATTCAATCAAGACCTGGTCAATCTGGTTCTGTAATATTTTCGCAAGAATTAAATAAAATTGTAGGTGTTTTGATTGGAACATATGCTCCAAATTCTGGAGTAATGGTAGGTGGAATTAATCCTGCTGAACTTAATCAAACAACACAGATAATATCTGCTGAATATATTAAGGATATGTTTTAATGAATGATTTTATTTTTTCAGATAATGAGTTAATAGGCCTATTAAAGCCATTTCAAAAGGAAGTATTGCTACCATTAATTAACTCGGTTGGTGAAGAAGAAGCAGCTAAAATATGGTTAGCTCCAAAAACTGTTGAAATGAGAAATTTTGGAGGTACATCGAGTGATCCATCCCCTTATTTTGATAGAATAATTTCAGAAATAAGGAAGTTTATTTGTGGTGATGAGAAATATAAGATTGAAAGAGAAAAATTAACCAGTGGAATTAATAAGTCTGCTTCTACTACTGTTACTGCAATTTCATTAGCTGTTGGTGATTTTTTAGGCATAGCTTCTGCCTTATTGACACCTATAGTAATAATGATTTTAAAAATGATTGGTAAAATAGGAGTTAATGCTTGGTGCTCTGTCGAATAAAATTATATTTCAGATTTCCTAAAATTAACATAATACACCTTATACGAAATGCTTGATATTTCTTATTATATATCAGTATATTAAATTAAGCCGTTCTGGAGTATAGGGCACCAGAACGGCTTTTTATTGATTATTTATGTTCCACGCTTGCTTTTTGATCAATGTTTCACGGTTTTATTCAGTTTTAATAAACCTCATCCGGTTTTTTGATGAGTCATTATTTCATGTGTTTGCACTGAAATTGGCTCATCAAAAAATTGGAGTCCTGGCTAACCATAAGGAAGGAAAAAACGGCTCAGGAAGCCTCTCTTTTTAGGTTCAGGCTCAACGTGTTCTGGGACAGGGATACGTTTGTTCTCTGGAGTAGTCAATCCGTCATCTTTAGCTGGAACGACTATTACCTCTTCCTTCATTTCTACAATGGGAGCTGATTGAGGGAGTTCGAGTTCACTAGGGTCTTGAATCTTTGGTTTGGGTGCTTCCAGTAGACGTTGCATCGTCTCAATTTGATTTTGATAAAAGGATTCACGCTCTTTTGCATCATCAAGCTGATTTTTCAGCATGTCTATCTGTTGCCTAAGTAGTAAAACTTCTGCCGAATTTGGACTGTCTATTTTTACAGACTCTTTTACATCTAGTTTTTTTGAAGGTTCGCCAAAAACACGGATAGCTTCAGCCAGATCAATTTTATTATCAGAATTTTTACTTAAAATTCCTTTCTTTATGTTGTTGTAAATCGTTTGTCTATTGATATTGTAAAGCTTAGAAAGCTCAAGAACTGTAAGGCTTTTCATGCTGTAAATCTATGCCTAACTCTGTCAAAAGTTGTTGTCTATTAGACTGCCTAATAGACAAATGATCAAGTATAAATTTTAGGCAGCTTGATAGCCAACTTTTTGAAGATAAGGGAATAATTCTTGGAATTTTTCACTATCTTGAAGCATTTCAGCAATACGTATAGCGAATTGTGGATAGCTTTCTGTACCCTGAGAATACTTACCCATTTCTGGTAGTTCGGAAAGTTTAGTAGCGAATAAGTGGCGTTGCTTATCTGTCATTCTCGAGAACAGATCAGTTGTATTAGGGTCTCTATTAGTTTCTATAGATCGAATAGTTGCTTTCTTTGGCTTAAAGCTAAAAGAAAATCCTGAGATTGAACGACCTTTTTTATGCTGTTCGTATTTAACAGTTATATCTGAAAATTCGTTGATTTGATCTACTGCAATATCTAAAACACGTCTCTTAAATGCTTCCATTCGAGTGTATTCGTTAACACCTATACCAAGTTGGCTACGAAATTTATTTAATTCATAAACAGGCGTTTTCCCTACAGACTTCCATTGCATTAAGAGCTCATAAAGACGTACTGCATAAACGCTTTTGAAGTCAGCAGTTTTTTTCAAATGATAACTAGTAAAATACTGTTCAAACCCATCTATTTTAGTGACATGTTCAATTACCACACGAGTTAAGGTAACTAAAATTCTTCCTTCACCTTTCCGATAATTAGCATCTTGAATCCAGCGACTTTTTGTTAAAGTTCCATCTTCATTGGTAATCGTAAATTGTCTTTTAAAAAGAGAATCTTCTGCTTCAATTAATGCTAAATAAGCTGCATCTGGAGAAACGTTAAATGCTTTAGCATATCTAAGAGCATTTAATTCTAAAGGTTCATCTGTTGATAATCCTTGTCCAGTCTCACGAGCGTCTACAATTGCGAGCTGAAGTAAACGGGTTTCGCTTAAAGTAAGTGTCTGTAAAGCTTGTACAAGTTTATTAGATTTTACGACTAAGTCTGTCATGTCATTCTATTTAGCAACAATTTTATTGTGTTGCTATAACAACATAATAAATATTTGTTGTCAAATACCGAGGAAACGTTGCTATATAACCGAGGAAACGTTGCTATATAACCGAGGAAACGTTGCTATATAACCGAGGAAACGTTGCTATATAAAGCTTGAAAGCCTTATAAATAAAAGGATTCAGTCGAGTTAAAAACATTTAAAAACTTTAAAAATAATTAAAAGCATATTTCATGAAAAATTGCCCTTGGTTTTCGCTTCGCTCAAACTCTATTGAATCTCGCTTTCGCTCGATTCGTTGGGGCAATTTTTGCTTCATATTTTCGTGAATTTGAGAAAAAGCAAAAGCAAGATCAAAAGCAGCTCGGAATTCGCTTCGCTCATGAGTTTTTTTTCTCGCTACGCTCGGTTTAGGAATCAAGCTTGGAAAGTTCGCACCCATTCGGGATGCTCTGCTATGCAGGTGATTGATGGATAGGGAGCTTGTAATCAGGGAAAGGGATGGGCAAATTTTCTCAGTTCGCTCGTAGACACTCGCTCTGTTTAGCGACTCATGCCACGAGATTTCATTTTAGGCGCATGCTGCTGTGCTTTGAGCTGTTGTTGTTGTCTGAGTTTCATCTGTTGTTCTGCTTTGATCTCATCCACACATTTTTTAATGACTTGATAGGATAGGTATAGAGTCTGGTATTGCTTGGCTTTGGCCGGATGTTGTTGTTGGTACTGCTTCCAGGCATGTTCTTTGAACTTTTCATTCTCCAATAAATCCTTCACACCATGTTTTTTCTGGTGTTCATGCTGACCTTTCAACTTTTTGTGTTCCTGGTAGATCTCATCACGTTGGGCTTCCCAGGCTTTTTTTCCAAACAGTAAGGGTTTGTTCTGGGTTAATTCGTTGTGTTGATCAACCAGGCTTTGCAATTTGTCATGACTTTGCTTGAGTCCGCTTTTCACGATCTCCTGGGCAAGGTGCTGATTGAACTCGTTTTGATGTTTGTGGTGCTTGGTCAGGTTTATTTCGGCTTGTTTGAGATTACGCTGCATAAAATCCAGGTCTAGATTCGCGTCTTTTGCGCTGATTTCGCGTTTTAGCACTTTGCCAAGGGTTTCCCTCTGTTTTTCCTCAAACAGGGCTTTTTCGTCAATT
>NZ_JBBCWZ010000101.1:0-7547 GCF_037145695.1 Acinetobacter sp. USHLN143 | reverse complement strand
TATCTATACGTTTATGCAGTCTTATCTATACGTTTATGCAGTCTTATCTATACGTTTATGCAGTATTGCTATACATATTTAATCAATGTAATATAATTACAACTAAAAACAATGTATGTATAAAAAATGGCAAATGATTTAGTCGTTAAAAATAATGCTTTGATTGATGCAAGTTATACATTAAGTCTTATAGAGCAACGCTTAATAGGGTTGGCTTTGGTTAAAGCCAATAATCAGCACCAAGAAATAACAAGTGATACTGTGTTGACAATACATGCAGGGGAGTATGCGGAACAATTTAAGGTAGATAGCTCAGTTGCTTACCGAGCATTAAAGGAAGCATCAGAACGCTTATTCTTACGCTATTTTTCTTATACGTTATATGGCTTAGAGTTTGGTAAAGAATACACGCTTAAACCGCCAAAAAAACTAAGAGATTGTGATATACCCACAACAATGAAATCGAGATGGGTACAAAAAATTGGTTATACCGAATCAGAAGGCTTATTACATTTTCAACTTACCAGCGATGTTGTTTTATTAGTTGCCAATTCAAAAGAATATTTTACAAGTTACTACCTTTCTCAGACTACAGAATTTACTAGTACCTACGCCACTCGGTTGTTTGAGTTATTAATGAAGTGGAAAAATGTAGGACATATTCCGCTTATTCCAATAGAGCAGTTACGAGGACAGTTAGGTGTAGAACCCAAGCAATATAAAATAATTTCTAACTTTAAGTTACGAGTATTAGATGTTGCTGTGGAACAAGTGAATCAACATTCAGACTATACGATTAAATATAAACAACATAAGCAAGGGCGGACGATTATTGGTTTTTCATTCACATTGAAGCCTAAAGTAGATAAAACCTCAAAAAAAATAATATCCAAGCAAAATCGCAATAGCCCCGATTTTTTCATAAAATTGAGCGACCCACAACGTCATTTATTTGCAAATAAAATGTCAGAAATGCCTGAAATGGGGAAATATTCACAAGGTACAGAAAGCTACCAACAATTTGCTATTCGTATCGCTGATATGCTTTTAGAGCCTGAAAAATTCAGAGAGCTTTATCCAATATTAGAAAAATCAGGATTTCAGCCATGATTAAATTAAATAACCTATCAACCGATCTAAAACATGTGACCGTTGAATACCTCGACATCGTAAATTATGAAATTGCGAGAGAAAATATATGCGGTTATATCTTCCTATTATCCCGAATATCCAAAGATGCCGAACCAACCGAAAAAATACAGATGGAAAGCAAAATACAGAACTTAATTTACTATCGGGATAATTTACAAATCGAGGACAAGGACAATATTCAAAAGGTTTTAAATACGCTCATTCCAGAGTATCAAGCCGAACAAAAAAACCAAATAGCTAAGAAAAATTAGGCTTCAATATCGGGCAAATCAAAAAGCTGTCGATCTCTATTTTCTGTTAAATATTCGTTGAGTTCAGCCAATATTTTTTCTTTATTGGCTTCATTCTGCATTTTTTTAATCAAATAAGAACCGAGCAGAATTTTACGCCGAGTATCATCTTTTCGTTGCTGTTCCTTTTGCTTGGTACGTTCTCTTGCTTCGATAGCTTGTTTCTGTGCTTTTAACTGTTTCAGCTTCTCTAACTGGGCTTCAATTTTCTTTTCAATATTTTCAGCAGATTTAGTCATAACGGTTAATTTCGGAATATAGAAAACCACTCAAGCATAAGACCCTATGAATTGAAATTCAAGCGGGTAATATGCTATCGTTTTTTTCATGAAATGCGCACTTACGACTTGGATTTCATCCAAGTCTCCATTAGCGTAAGGGGATTCCCCTTAACCCCAAAAGCAAAAGCACCCCAAGGTGACTGCATGGCAATTTATCATTGTTCCACTAAAACGGTTAACCGAAGTTCGGGACGAACTGCGGTTGCATCATCTGCATATCGTGCAGGGGAAAAATTAGAAGATGAACGCACAGGACTGACCCATGACTTTACGAGAAAAGATGGTGTCGCCCATTCTGAAATTCTGTCTAATTTAGATATTGAAATTGACCGTGCTGAGCTTTGGAACTTGGCAGAAAAAACCGAAAACCGCAAAGATGCCCGAACCGCTAGAGAATGGGTCATTGCCCTACCTGATGAATTAGACGCTGATCAACGTAAGGACTTGGCAAAAGAATTTGCCAGGTCCTTAGTTGATCGCTATGACGTGATCGCAGATTTAGCCATCCATGAACCCAGCAAAGGCGGTAATGATAAAAACCACCACGCCCATATCATGCTCACCACCCGAAAGGCAGAACTGGACACAGATAATAAACTCACCCTGACCACCAAAACCGATATTGAACTCAGCAACGCCAAACGAAAAAGCCTTGGTATGGGTACAACCCAAGAAGATATTAAGCAAATTCGAGAAACATGGGCAGACTTAGCCAACAAGGCATTGGAACGTGCAGGCTACCGAGAAAAAATAGACCACCGCAGCTATGCCGATCAAAATAATGGACTACAAGCAACCATCCACGAAGGCAGCAAAGTCACCCAATTACGCAGACAAGGCATAGACACTGAAATCAGCCGTTTCAATGACAATGTGAAACAGCAGAACACCCAACAACTTGAGCAACAGAAACAGCAGAAAGAGAGCGTTTTACAGCGTGGTTTAAACCGTGTCGATCAAGGTTTTGAGCAATGGCAGAAAAACCAAGAAAACAAACGCCTAGAACTGGAACGCCAAGCGGAAATGAAGCGACAACAAGAACTAGACAAACAACGAGCCGAGCAAGCAAATCGTAAGGCATCACGAAATTTAGATAATGATGGATGGTCACGATGAGTAACCAAAATGATTTAGACGACCAACTCTATATTTTATTGGCATCTATGAAGGAATACAGAGAAGCCATAGCAGATGATAACAAGCGATTAGAGACGTTCTACAATGAAGTAGCTAGCGGAGTACTCAATAAGGCTGAAAAGTCGCTAGAAATCGCAAATAAGAAGCATACAGGCGCATTGAATAACAGTATTCAGGCATTAAACGAAGCCACAAACAGACTGAACTCAAAATTTATCATCATTTTTGCTAGTGCATTTGTCGCCTTAGTGATGGTATTCATTTTGGCAATATTCTTATACGTGCCAAGCAAAGATGAAATTGATGAACGTAGAGCTGATATGGCTGTACTTAAAAAATATCCGCTACAAATTCGAGAAAGTGATGGCGAAACGCTAGTCAGAATTATGACTAAGAAATGCTATTCATTTGAGCCAAATAACGTCAAAAATAAAACTTATGATTGGTGTCGCATTGACCCTAAAAAATACTAGATGATCGGTACTTTGCTTGGTTTTTCTCATTACTGATCAGATTACAGCAAGCGCAAAGTTGCCCGACTTTGAAACATGGCTAAAGCCATATTTCAAAGCATCGAGCCAAGATAGATGAAATGCCTAAGCACATAAATTTTTCACTATTTATTTCTGCGCTTTCCAAACAATTCCGAGTGGCTACCAATTCGTACCAATTGCAAATAATCTTCTTGCTTGGCATAGATCAATACTAAATCAGGTTTAATGTGGCAGTCCCTAAAGCCTTCCCACTCACCAGTAAGACCATGATCACAATATTTTTCAGGCAAAACTATATCGCTACAAAGGCAATGTAGAACTTCTGCCCATGCAGGTGTAATTAGCTCTAAAAATTGCTTTTTAATATCTCTCTTAAATTGGCTTTCAGCTAATATCTTACGCATTGGCTAATTCTTGCATCGCTTTCATAAATTCTTCAGGTGTTTCATAAGCATCTGAAAAATCAGTTCTATTTTTTGCTTCAGTCAATGCTTTTCTTGTGACACTATTCGGCACATTCTCTGTCTCTGCATAATCAAAAGACAAGGGAATTTTATTGGTCTCAGCAACTTGTGTTAAAAACAATTTAAAGGCTTGTGATGCGCTCAGTCCATAACGCTCAAACACTGGAAATGCCCGATCACGCAAATCTTGCTCAAGTCGCAGATTAAAATTTGTTGTCGCCATATCATCACCTATGTTTTACAAAACATGTACTATCGTAAACCTAATGTACGCTAATAGTCTAAAAAATCACTCAAATTATTGTAAGAATTAGTTCCAATATCTGAATTTTGTATAACAGCCATTATGTTAAATGGGAGGGTATTTCATTGAGAATTCACAAAAATTTACCACTTATTAAACCTAAGAGTATGATTATTAATTATAAATAATTTACTTTTTCATAAAAATTAAATATTTTTTGGGCAGTATTACAATATTAAGTTATATAGTAAGGTTTCCTATGCTGAATCAAAATTTAAGAAAAGAATATCCAAACGAAAATCATCAATTTAATTTAAATCAAGAAGTTGATGTTTCAAAATTACAAGAAGACTTTCAACAGAATGGTTATATAAAATATAAGGCTTCAGAAGTTGACATTAACTCAAAATTAACTATTTTCAATGAATTTAGAGAGTTAGAAAAAGATCCCTTTTCACCATCAAACACTCAACGCTTTAGAAGGTATGGAAATGCTCTAATTCTTCCATGGGAAAAGCAAAAAAATCCAATTTGGTTACCGACTACAATAACTGATGATGGAAGAGAACTATCTGGATATGATCAAGGTAATAATAATCCAGAGCATGGCTCTATCAGATATTTTAATGCTTTAAGTGACGATGTTAAAAGCTCTAAATATTTGAATTCAATAATTATTGAAGACTATAACTTAACATTTGGGTTAAATGACTATTATTTACCAATTTATGTTGGAATACACTTTGTTAAATTAACTTCAACTTGTGACCAAAGTTTAGGCATTAGTTCTCCTGATTGTTTCCATCAAGATGGAGAACCTTTTACCTTTGCTCATCTTCTTTATAGAAGCAATAATATTGTAGGCGGTGAAAATTATATAGCCCATCCAAATGAAAGAAATAAGCGTCTAGATGATGTAAACAATGAAAATATTTACAGTCAATTCACATTAAAAAATATTTCTGATAGTTTTGCTGTTCACGATTCTTCGGTATGTCATTATGTATCACCAATTAAAAAAATTAATAATGATCAAGTAGATTTACTTGGTGAGCGTTGGATGATTTTAATTGACTACTCTTTAACGAAACAAAAAATATGATAAATAACCTTATATTTTCTTTATTGCCTATTCTCTTATCTTTAATACTTGGATGGGGAATTGGGCGAGTAATAAATTCAAATACTAGAGATAATTTAGTAAGTTATATAACATTCTTAGTCTGGTTACTTCTAATTTCAATAGGTTTCCAATTTGGTAGTATTCTTTTTGATAAAGAACTAGGAACTACAGTAATTGTCGGATCATTTATTTATTCAACAATTATTACTTTTATTACTTTTATTTTACTTTTTAAAAAAGTAAAAAATACAAGTAAAAATAAGAAATCTATATCTGAAATTTTTAAACCTATCAAAGAGTGTGTGATTGCTATATCAATGGTTATTATTGGTATGGTTTTGTATCTTGTATTGCCGAGTAATTGGGAGAGTGAGGCTGTAAGTAGTATTCTTCTTTATATCTTGATATTTTTGGTAGGTGTGGATTTATCAACAATTAAAATTCAAGCTTTGACCATTAATCATTTTCAAGTACCACTAATTACAATTTTTTCACTATTCATTGCTGCATATTTAACAACATTCATTATAGATAAATCATTTTTTGAACTTTTAGTTTTAGGAAGCGGATTTGGCTGGTTTTCTCTTTCAGGTCCACTCATAGGAAAAACATTAGGTGCTGAATATGGAACTTTTGCCTTATTAACTGATTTAATTAGAGAGTTTTATGCAATAGGTTTGCTATATCTTCTTGGACGAAATTATCCTAATCCTATAATTGGTATTTGTGGAGCTACAGCAATGGATTCTACACTTCCATTTATAAAAAATAATTGTTCGCAATTGGACGTGCAAATAGCAATTTTTAGCGGTTTTATTTTGACAATACTAGCACCCTTTTTTATTATATTTTTTAGTGTTTTTATTTAAAATATTATTTTAGGCAGTGATTTACTTAACTTGATTATTAAATTTTTCTAAAATCAACATAATACACGTTATACGAAATGTGTTATATTTCTTGTGAAATTTCAACGCTATAGTTTCAATTTTATAGCCCGAGCATCCCAGTTCGGGCTTTTTTATGCTTTTTCACGTTCCACGGCTAATCTTTGATCAATATTCCACGTTTTTAATTAGAGCCTGTCATCAATTAGCTTGAGAAAATCTAACCTGTCCTCATTATTTTTTCATGACTAAACGCTATGCATTAAGAGATGATCAGTGGGAGCAGATTAAGGATCTGTTACCTGGACGAGCGAGTACTGTTGGAGTAACTGCCAAAGATAACAGGCTATTTGTTGAAGCAGTATTGTATCGGTATCGTTCAGGTATTCCATGGCGAGACTTACCCGAACGCTTTGGGGATTTTAGAGTTGTGCACACTCGCTTTAGCCGTTGGGCTAAAGCAGGCGTATGGCAGAAAGTTTTTGAAGTGCTATCACATGAAAGTGATAATGAATATGCCATGCTAGACTCAACCATTGTGCGTGCTCATCAACACAGCGCCGGAAAAAAAAAGAACAGGCAATCGGACGCAGTAAAGGTGGTTTAAGTACCAAAATTCATGCCCGTACTGATGCTTTAGGCAACCCAACAGGATTTTATCTCACTGCCGGGCAGACTCATGACTTAAATGGTGCTGATGTGCTGCTGGACTTATCGTTAAGTCAGACTTGGCTCATGGATAAAGCCTATAATTCTAAGGATCGGGTGATTGATCCAATCCATAAGATCAAGGGTCAGATCGTGATGCCATCCAAAAGTAACGCGATTGATCAGCGTGATTATGACCAACATCTTTATAAAGCAAGACATCTGATCGAGAACTTCTTCGCCAAGCTCAAGCAGTATCGAGGTATTGCTACGCGCTATGATAAATTGGCTCAAAACTTCCTGTCAGCAATCTACCTTGCTTCAATCATGATATGGCTTAATTGATGACACGCCCTAGTTCAGCTAAATAAAATTATTTGCTCCCAACTGTAATAACCAAGCGAGTGCCTACGAGCGATTGAGCAACATAAAAATTTCGCCCCGTCTTTTTCCTGATTACAAAGCCTCCTTTTGCAGCCAAACGAGATTAACCGAGCAAAGCGACTGTATAGCTTTTGCTTGATGATCGAGCGTGAGCGAGTAAAAAATCTCTATGAGCGAAGCGAATCCATTTTTGCTTTTAGATTTCACAAACAGAATTAACCAAAAACTGCCCCTCGAAGCGAGGAACGAGCTTCAATAGAGTACGAGCTTTAGCGAGTATCTAGGGCAGTTTTAAGCACTTCCCCTCTTTTTAATAATTTTATAATTTTATAATTTTAGACCTCTTATTTTAATTAAATATCAATAGTTTGTGCGCCTATATCTATACGTTTATGCAGTCTTATCTATACGTTTATGCAGTCTTATCTATACGTTTATGCAGT
>NZ_JBBCWZ010000100.1:0-7556 GCF_037145695.1 Acinetobacter sp. USHLN143 | reverse complement strand
TAAGTTTAAATATGAACACCCCGAATCAGATGTATGAGCAAACAAAAACCGAGCTAATTGCTTAACTCGGTTTGAAGTGGAATACTGTCAATCTATTTCAGGACAAGACATCCAGCTTCACTCTCCTTGCAATCCCAAAGCATCTTATGGCCTGGCGCAGCAGTCGCGGCAAAACAAGGATGGTGGATGGCCATGGAAGATGAAGTAGATTTAGGAAGTATTTCACCTTCATATAGTGTGCCAATTTCAGATGCTGTTTTAAAGCAAACTATTACAGGAATTAACCATGATTTAACCACTAATGTGCGAGATTGTGGGAGTCTAGTTTTTGGTTGTGTGCTAGGGAGTGCGCTTGATGTAAAGGAAATTAAAAATCCTGCACTACTTGATTTCCCTCTCACTAATTTAACTTTACAAGGCCAGAATTTTAAACCGAACTGTTTCGGTGGACATAAATTCTGTTAAGGGTGCGATAGCCATAAAAAATCCCGCCAGATGCGGGATTTTTTATAAGAAAGTGAAATTATTTAGCAATCTTCGCCAATAATTCTTCTTTCGAGATATTTACTGATTCAGCATCACGGCGGCCTTTATATTCAAAAGTACCTGCATCTAAACCTTTTTCACCGATCACAATACGGTGTGGAATGCCTGTAAGCTCAAGATCAGAGAATTTCACGCCCGGACGTTCATTACGGTCATCGAGTAACACGTCAAAACCTGCAGCTTGTAATTCAGCATAGAGTGCTTCCGCAGCTTCCATAGTTCGTGGAGATTTGTGTGCATTCATCGGCACAATGGCAACTTCAAACGGTGCAATGGCAGTTGGCCAGATAATGCCCTTCTCATCAAAGTTCTGCTCGATTGCAGAGGCCACCACACGCGTCACGCCAATACCATAACAACCCATTGTTACAGTAAATGGTTTGCCATCTTCACCCAATACTTTACAACCCAACGCTTCAGAGTATTTTTGACCCAACTGGAAGATATGACCTACTTCGATACCACGTTTGATTTGAAGCGTACCTTTACCATCTGGAGATGGGTCACCTTCAGCCACGTTACGTAGGTCATAAACTTCAGTGAACTGTGCATCACGTTCCCAGTTTACACCAGTTGCGTGTTGATCTGCTGCATTTGCACCCGCAACAAAATCAGACAATACGGATGCTGCACGATCAACAATAACGCTTACACCTTTTTCGACCAGACCTTGAGGACCGACAAAGCCAGCAGTTAAGCCAAGGGCTTGCAGTTGTTCTTCAGTAGCAAATGTTAAAGGTGCAGCAATTAAAGGATGTTTTTCAGCTTTAATTTCATTCAGTTCGTGATCGCCACGAAGGAATAAAGCAACCACAGGTGCATCTTGACCTTCTTCAGTCGCAACACCTTGAACCAATAAGGCTTTTACTGAATGAGCAGGGTTCGTACCCAAGAATGCTGATACATCTGCAATGGTTTTTTGATTTGGTGTATCTACCAGTTTGAGTTCTTGTGTAGGTGCCGCACGTTCACCGACAAGTACTGCTTCTGCCATTTCAATATTGGCTGCATAGTCAGATTCAGTCGAAAATGCGATATCATCTTCACCGCTTGAAGCCAGTACGTGGAATTCGTGAGAACCTGAACCACCGATTGAACCGGTATCTGCTTGTACTGGACGGAAATCTAAACCAAGACGGGTGAAGATTTTGCAGTAGGCTGCATACATGTCGTCGTAGGTTTGTTGCAGTGATTCCTGGTTGGCATGGAAAGAGTAGGCATCTTTCATAATGAATTCACGTGAACGCATTACGCCAAAACGTGGCCGAATTTCGTCACGGAATTTGGTTTGTACTTGGTAAAAGTTTGCAGGCAATTGCTTGTAGCTTTTTAATTCGTTACGTGCAAGGTCAGTGATCACTTCTTCATGCGTCGGACCGAGAACAAATGGGTTGCCATGGCGGTCGTTGAAGCGTAAAAGCTCAGGACCGTATTGTACATAACGACCTGATTCTTCCCATAAAGATGCAGGTTGAGTCACCGGCATATAGACTTGAAGTGAACCGACTTTGTCCATTTCTTCGCGAACGATCGCTTCAACTTTATTTAATACGCGAACGCCCATCGGCAACCAGGTGTATAGACCTGAAGCCAACTTACGAATCATACCGGCACGAAGCATGAGCTGATGTGAAATAACCTCAGCATCGTTCGGGGTTTCTCTTAACGTTGCAAATAAAAAGCGACTCGCGCGCATGGAAACTGTCCTAAAAAATTAAGCGTTAAAGCAGGGATTATACAATAAAAAATGAGGTGAGCTTTTGGGAATGTCACCTCATTGTGTTGCATTAAATTATGCCATGATTTTACGTGCCTGACGCAGCATAAAATTCTTAAAGTCATCCAGGTAAGTAAAGATCACCGGCACCACCACCAGGGTCAGCAGGGTAGAGGTAATTACCCCACCAATCACCGCATGCGCCATCGGTGCACTTTGTTCACCACCTTCACCTAGCCCTAGGGAAAGTGGCACCATGCCCATGACCATCGCGCTGGTAGTCATCAGAATAGGACGCAAACGGGTTTTACCAGCGGCAATAATCGCATCATAACGGTCTTCGCCGCGGTCCATGGCCTTCTTGATGAAGTCGATCAGCAGAATCGCATTCTTGGTCACCAGTCCCATCAGCATGATAATGCCGATAATCGAAAATAGATTCATGGTGGAATTAAACAGGAATAAGGCCAGAAACACGCCAATCAGCGACAATGGCAGTGAGGCCATAATTGCTGCAGGATGAATAAAACTGTTGAACTGCGAACCGAGCACAATATAGATAAAGACAATCGACAGGGTAATCGCAGTCAGTGCATAACCTGCGGATTCTGCCATGTCGGCATTGGAGCCTTGAGTGTCGAAACTATAACCCGGTGGCATATCGAAATTTTCTTGCAAGCGGCTGATATCCGTCCCGATGTCGCCTGCAGGACGTCCTGAAGTATTGGCCTCGACCAGAACTTCACGTGCCAGATCACGTCGATTAATCTGCGAGGCGCCCAGTTTTTCTTGAAATTTGGCGACACTCGAAAGCGGGACCAGAACTGGTTGATTATTGGCATCGGTTTTATTCGAGGTGATATACATATTCTGTAAATCGCTAGGCAAGCTGCGCTGGTCTTCGGTCAGGCGCAGATTCACATCATAGGTTTCACCTTTTTCATCCTGCCAGGTCGTGACATCATCACCGGCAATCAGCGGACGCACTACATTGGCAATCTGATTGACCGATAAACCTAAATCACTGGCCAAGACGCGATTGATCTGTACATCAAGAGTCGGCTTGGGTTCTTTTAATGAAGTTTCCAGATCGACAATGCCATTAATCTTCGCCATTTCCGTCATAAAGCGATCGGAAATTTTTTGCAGTTCATCTAGATCCGGACCTTTAATCGAAATCATGATCGGCTTCTGGCCACCTGAAACGGTTTCATCGGCGGATGCCACCGAGGTAATGCTGATTCCTGCAACCGATTGTAGACGCTGGCGGAATTCATTATTCAGGTCATTCAGGGTCTTTTCACGTTCGGTACGCGGCGTTACAGTCACCCGTAAACTGACATGGTTTTTACCGCGGTCAGTTGCGCCATTAATCACCCCATAAGTGGCTTTGACATCCGGATGCTGACGAATAATCTGATCCACCTGCTGCAGTTTGGCTTGTGAATATTCAAGCGATGAATCGACCGGTGTTTCAAACTTGATCCGGATTTCGCCTTTATCCGGGACCGGTACAAATTCGGTGCCGATCAGTTTGGATAAACCCAAAGCACCAAATAATGAAGCGACCGCAATCAGCAGGGTAATAAGCCTAAAACGTAAGGCCAGTTTTAATAATTTTTCATAGACATGGCTTAAGTTATCCAGCTTGCCGGAGATCCAGCTAAAGAAACGTTTCACCCAACCTGGTTTTTTGTTTGGATCTTTTTTCTTTTCTGCCCAGTGTGCAGAGAGCATAGGATCCAGGGTAAAGCTGACAAACATCGAGATCAGAACGGCCATACTTACCGTGACCCCGAACTGGTAGAAGAAACGGCCAATAATTCCGCCCATAAAGGCCACAGGCAGGAATACGGCAACAATGGTCAGTGTCGTGGCCAGCACGGCTAAGCCAATTTCTTTTGTGCCATCGAGCGCGGCAGTTACATGGTCTTTGCCCATGTCGGCATGCCGGACAATGTTTTCACGTACTACAATTGCGTCATCGATCAGCAGACCAATACTCAAGGACAGCGCCAGCAAAGTCATCATATTGATGCTAAAGCCAAAGGCCCAGATAAAGGTCAGCGTGCCCAAGAGTGCAATGGGTAGGGTCAAACCGGTAATCACAGTTGAACGGAAAGAGCCTAAAAATAATAGGACAATCAGCACAGCCAGTACCGCACCTTCAATAATGGTGCGGGCTACATCGCCAATGGTGCCGCGGATACTTTTGGAGGAATCTACCACTACTTGTAAAGTAGTGCCTTGGGGAAGCTGCGCCTCAATACTTTCTAAAGTTGCATAGCTCTTGTCTACTACTTCAATGACGTTTGCATCTGAACTACGCAAAATATCAATCGCAACTGCAGTTTTGCCATTCAGAAAAGCTGCGGATTCCAGCTCTGCCTGACTGTCTTGAATATTAGCCACTTGTCTGAGGAAAATTGGTACGCCGTTTTTATTGGCAATGACCAGATCGCCGAAGGCGAGGGGATGCAGCACTTTGGAATTGATTTCAATGACCAGTTCCGAATTACCCGATTTAAGCGTCCCCCCCGGGACTTCAATATTCTCGGCTTTTAAGGTGTTGATCACGCTATCTACACCAATGCCAAAGGCTTGCAGTTTTTGCGGTTCCACCTGAATCCGGATCTGGCGCTGCGCATCACCAAGCAGATTGACCGTTCCGACTCCCGGAACTGTGCGCAGTTGTGGCACAATCCGCTGATCCAGATAAGAACTGAGCGCTTTTACATCCATGTTGTCGGATTCAAATACAATCGACATCACTGCATTTGCTGTCGGATCATAACGCTCAACAATCGGTTCCTGAATTTCATCCCGGAATTCAGCAGTCACAGAGGCGACTTTATCCCGCACGTCCTGGGCTGCTGTGGTCGATGTCACATCCAGATTAAATTCGGTGGTGATGATGGACAAACCTTCACTTGATTGGGAAATCACCTGTTTTAAACCGGAAATGGTATTGATCTGATCTTCAAGTTTTTTGGTGATTTCCGATTCAACCGTTTCCGGAGAAGCACCCGGATAGTTGGTATAGATCACCACAAAAGGGAAATCGACATCAGGAAATTCTTCAACGCCCATGCGCTGCCAGGAAGCCAGTCCCAGTACCATCAGGCAGAACATCATCATAATGGTGAAAACCGGATACTTCACACTAATTCGGGTAAACCACATATCAATGATCCTGTGTGAATGGCTTTAGTTGGCGCGAAGGGTGACAGTTTTTTGCAGATCGGATTCGCTAAACTTAACCCGGCTGACCTGATCGCCATTTTCCAGTCCTTGAACCACGGCAATGTTGTCGCTATAACGCTGTTCTAGAACCTGAACATTGACCTTGATAATTTTATTCTGGCGAATCACCCAGACATAGGGTTTGCTCTGGATATCCTGGACAGTATCTAATGGAATCAGCTGGCCAGAGATCTGTTGTGAACTCAGAATGTTGCCTTCGACAAAGGAGCCAATGCTAAGTGAGGGAATTGTTTCATTTGGCGTGGCAAAGAATTCGATCTGGCGACTGGCCTGATCTGCGATCGGGGAAATCCGGCTAATTACGGCAGTGAGCCGATTTGGATTCCCTTGAATAGTGTATTCGACCTGACTGCCCAGTTTTAAACCTGATTGCAGATCACTGGGTACGCGTGCCTGAATTTCCAGTCGTTTTGGATCAACGATTTCAAACAGGGTTTGTCCAATCGCCACGGTTTGGCCGGGTTCAACCTGACGCTGGGTAATCACGCCACTGATCGGGCTGGTCATGGTGCCATCGCGATCTGCTTTCTGGGCAATATCGACATTGGCTTGCTGGGCGCGGACATTTTCAAGCTGGGCCTGATAATCGACCTGACTTTGTTCATATTCTACTTTTGAAATAAAACCCTGATCGAGCAGGCGCTTTTTACGCTGCATCATGTTGCGAGCCTGATTGGCTTGCGCTTGAGTAGAGGCCAGATTTGCACGTGCCTGTGCCAAGCGGGCTGCATTGTCCTGATTATTCAGGCGTACCAGCACCTGTCCTTTAGAAACAGTTTGACCTACCTGCGCGTTTACGCTGGTAGCAGTAGCAGAGACCTGTGCTTGTATGCTGCTTTGATTGACTGCACGAATAGTGCCGGTGAATGCAGTTTTTTGAACTGAATTGCCAGATTGAACTGCAACTAGATCTTGAGGAATGACTTCAATGGATTTGGGTGTTTCTGCTTGCTGTACGGGTTCATTTTTATCACAAGCCACTAAAAACATATTTAAGCAAAGTGCACTCATGATCAGGATAGAGCGCGGGGAAGGCATATTTAAATCATGAGAATGCGGTGCAGTTTGCATATGAGTCCTTTTAGCGTGCTATGGATCAAAACCACGGCCAGCTATTTGTATTTATTCAAGTGCTTTTAAACGGGCGATAATTTTGTCGTATTCTGCTTCCAGATTTCGATAGCGACTTTGTAAAGATTGAATATTTTCTTTTTGGGAAACGAGATTTTTCTGGTTATTGTCTAATGTTGTTTTCAGGTGTGCCGGTGGGGTTTTACCTTTACGTAAATATTCGCGTTCCTGACGCACAAACATGACCCGATCTTTTTGCAGTTGCTTCATTTGTTCTTGCTGGAAATCAATCTGTTTTTTTAACTGCACCAGGCTGTCATTCTTTTTCTGTAAAGCGGTCTGGCTATTATTATAAGCGCGCTTGAGTTTATGGTCTTCGGCAATCCGCTGCGCCTGTTGGGCACGTTGTGGCGCTTGCCTGATATCCGCTTCGGCATTATAAGGACGCGCTCGCTTAATGACCTGCATATTCTGGTCAAGTGCTTCATAGCCATAACGGATATGATTGGGTGTGACGTTAGTACTGATATTGGCCACACCTTTGCTGTCATAATAACGATACCAGGTGGCTTTTTGTGGGAGTTGGTTACTACTCGCACACGTTAAGCTCACCTGTAACAATAGCAGCGCAACAACAATGAATTGACCAGTCATTTTATTTTTATCAATGACAGCAAGTTTTCTTAAAAACTGACTCATCATTGGCTCCCCGAATTTAAAGTTGACTAAATTACTTATTTTAAAGTAGGGTCTGTTGACATTTACTGTTCAAAAAATAGCGAGAAAGTAAAATTTAATCGCCAAACTAAATTTACTTCTCGCTATGCCTCGTACAATGCTGAATGATCAACACTGGTCTAAGTTACTTTCTATTTTCCGAAATTTTGATATCTATTTCAAATCTAATTTGAGAAATTTTGTCGAAGCAATACTTTATAGAATAAGAACAGGCTGCCCA
>NZ_JBBCWZ010000099.1:0-7558 GCF_037145695.1 Acinetobacter sp. USHLN143 | reverse complement strand
TCGATTTTACTGAACACTCTTCAACTGCTCTCGGAATATTCAATAGATGAACTCAATGAGATAGCCACAATGGCATTAGGTATCTCATAGATGTGTAGATACCTATGCCCTTTGGGAGAGGGCTGGGGTGAGGGAGATTAATTTTTTAATAACAAAAAAGGAATCTAAAATGACCATCGAAAATACCAGAAAATCCATTGCACGCTGGCATGAGATGCTGGAAACCCGTGATATGTCGATCTTGAATGAACTACTTGCCTGAAGAAGTGGTATTTCGTTCGCCTGTGGCTTTTCAACCTTATCCTGGAAAACAGGTGGTATTTTTTATTTTGACCAATGTCATTCAAGTCTTTGAAAACTTCACCTATCACCGTGAATTTATAAGTGAAGATGGTAACAATGTCGTACTTGAGTTTTCTGCCAATGTGGGCGATAAAAAACTAAAGGGAGTTGACATGATTCAGTTTAATGAAGAGGGTCAGATGATTGATTTTGAAGTCATGATTCGACCTAAGTCCGGACTTGAAGCCCTGGCTGTACAGATGGGCCAGCGGATGCAATCATTCCAAGCTAAAACTTAATTCGAACTATTGATTCAAGTCGGCATGAAATTTGTAAATCACAGCTAGTACAACTAGAGGGGGATGACAGATGAAAATGTTGCTTAAAAAATTGGGTCAGCTTTCCAGTGAGTATCTGGATCGTTTCAGTGGAGCAGACGAGCCGACCCTGTATTACAATCCGAATGGTGTATTTTCAGGACTCATTGAGCGCTTACCGCAGCTGCAACAAAAATATCGTCCTACACCTTGGTTAGCCAATGCACATGCACATATTCTGTATTTCGATTTAATTAAAAAACGCACCATTAAACTGAAATATGATGCGCTTGAACAGCTGAAAATGTCAGATGGTGGAATTACCGGTATTGCCTGGTATGGACTCGATCTTCCGGCAAGCACGCCGACCATTGTATTACTTCATACTATTACCGGTTCTCCTGAATCAATGCGTGAACTGGTTCGTGATCTGCATAAATATACGGGTTGGCGTGTTGCATTGTGTTTACGCCGTGGTCATGCAGACTTACCCATGCCTGTGCCTAAAATGAACCTGTTTGGTTCAACTCAGGATTTGCGTGAGCAGCTCTTGTATATACAGGACAGATTTCCTCAGTCCGATCTCTATGGGGTTGGATCTTCTGCGGGTACGGGATTGTTAGTGCGTTATCTGGGCGAAGAAGGTGAACAAACCCCACTCAAAGCGGCTTTTGCCTTATGCCCTGGCTATAACACTGAAACCGGTTTTGCCAATGTGCATCCGTTTTACAGTAAAGTCATGGCCAAAAAACTGATTAAGCGCTTTATTCATCCTTATCAGGAAACCTGGCAGGTCTGCCCAAGCTGGAAACAGTTATTAGAAGTTAAAGATCTGTCTGAATTTGAAAAACTTTATTTTGAACTGGCCGGATTTGCGGATTATGCCAGTTATACTCAGGCAACCAATCCGATTTATGTGTTTGAAAGTGTCAAAATCCCACTGATGATTTTAAATGCGGAGGATGATCCGGTTTGTCACATCCGAAATTTAGAACCTTATAAAGAAAAAATTCGGGCGATGTCTAATATTATGGTGATTACCACCAAAAAAGGCAGTCATTGCGGCTTTTATCAGGGCTTGATGCAAACCGAATCTTGGGCTACCCGACTAATGGCAGACTATTTGATTCACTTATCTCGTGCACCGGCAACAGTATCTGCTTAAAAAGTTCCAATAAAAAACCCAGCATCTGCTGGGTTTTTTGATGAATGATACTGTAATTAGTCAAGTGCTGGCATCGCTGCGGCAATTGCGTCAGCAACCGCATCATCCTCAGACTTGTTTTCTGGATTTGAATTGGTTTTAGGTGTGGTCGCAGCAGGCTTTGACGCAGGTTCTTCGCGGGTTTCAGGCACTGGTGCCGGCTCAGTAGTTTCTGGTTTTTTGATTTCACGACGGATTTCAGTCGTGGTGTTTTCAGTTTGCTCACGTTGAATTTCAACCGTTGGCGCTACTTCCTCTTCAATTGCCGCTGGCTCTACAGGTTCAAGCGGTTCAAATTGCGTTGGTTCTGGAGTCGAGATTTCAGATGCTGGAGTAACTTCTACTTGCTCTTCTTCTTTTGGTGCTTCTTTTTTTACACACGCAGTTAATGTCAGGCCAGTCAGGATTAGGGTGGAGATTAAAAGTTTCTTCATCATCATTGCATCAAACATAAAAGTGTGGAGTGGATACACTATTATAGCAGCAAAATGCAAGATAGAAATCATATGAACTTACTGTAATTTTTTATAGGAATTGCTGTTAGAATA
The DNA here is from genome assembly GCF_037145695.1 of Acinetobacter sp. USHLN143. Classification (GTDB taxonomy): domain Bacteria; phylum Pseudomonadota; class Gammaproteobacteria; order Pseudomonadales; family Moraxellaceae; genus Acinetobacter; species Acinetobacter fasciculus. The sequence continues at coordinate 5,207 of NZ_JBBCWZ010000099.1, read as the reverse complement.
GTCAATTGTTTATTGTTCTTTGAATTGATGCGGATTGACTTTGCTTTCTAGGTACAAGGTAAAGTAAAATTGCGCAACATTGCAGGCCGATTTAGGCTCGATTGTACGAGAAACCCAATGACCCATTTTATTTTCGTTACTGGTGGTGTAGTTTCATCACTAGGTAAAGGTATTTCAGCTGCTTCTGTTGCTGCACTTTTAGAAGCTCGTGGTTTAAAAGTGACCATGGTAAAAATGGATCCATACATTAATGTCGATCCAGGGACAATGAGCCCATTCCAGCATGGTGAAGTTTTTGTTACAGAAGATGGTGCTGAAACAGACTTAGACTTGGGTTACTACGAACGTTTCTTGCGTCGTGCGAAAATGACCAAACTAAATAACTTCACATCAGGCCGTGTTTACCAGGATGTTCTAAACAAAGAACGCCGTGGTGACTATCTAGGCGGTACTGTTCAAGTTATTCCACACATTACTGACAATATCAAAGAGCGTGTACTTCGTGCAGGCGAAGGTTATGACGTTGCGATCGTAGAGATCGGCGGTACTGTAGGTGACATTGAATCTCTCCCATTCATGGAATCTGTACGTCAGTTAATGGTTGAACTTGGTCATAAACGTACCATGTTAATGCACTTAACGTTACTCCCATACATTAAGTCTGCAGCAGAATTAAAAACCAAACCAACACAGCACTCTGTTAAAGAACTCCTGTCGATTGGTATTCAGCCAGACATTCTCATCTGTCGTACAGAGTACGATGTAGATGCAGATACGACGCGTAAGATTGCATTATTTACCAACGTTGAAGCACGTGCCGTTGTGGTATGTAAAGACGCACGTTCGATCTACCAGATTCCACGTACATTCTACGAACAAAATGTTGATGATTTAATCTGTGAACGTTTTGGTTATAACGATCTTCCTGAAGCTGATTTAACAGATTGGGATAACGTTGTAGAAGCATTACTGAACCCTGAATACACCGTACGTGTTGCAATGGTCGGTAAATACGTTGAACTTCCAGATGCTTACAAATCTGTCAACGAAGCACTTTTACATGCGGGTATTCAAAACCGTGTGAAAGTTCAGATTGACTACGTAAACGCTGAAGAGCTTGAAGGCCAAGATGTAGCAGAAGTATTGAAAGATGCTGATGCGATTCTAGTTCCTGGTGGTTTCGGTGAGCGCGGTACTGAAGGCAAAATGAAGGCGATTCAGTTCGCACGTGAGAACGGTGTGCCGTTCCTCGGTATTTGCTTGGGTATGCAGTTGGCTGTGATCGAATACGCACGTAATGTTGCTGGTATTGCAGACGCGACCTCGACTGAATTTAACCGTTCAACCAAATCTCCATTGATTGGTTTAATTACTGAATGGTTAGATGAGCGTGGTGAAGTTCAGCAACGTTCTGCTGATTCTGATCTGGGTGGCACGATGCGTTTAGGCGCGCAAAAATCTGAACTGGTTGCAGGGACTAAAACTGCAGAAGTTTATGGTTCTGAAGAAATCATCGAGCGTCACCGTCACCGTTACGAGATGAACAACCGTTATATCCCAGTGCTGGAAGAAAAAGGCATGAAGATTTCTGGTTATTCTCCGGTACAGCATCTGGTAGAAACTGTTGAAATTCCTGCACATCCTTGGTTTATTGCAGTACAATTCCACCCGGAATTTACCAGCTCGCCACGTGATGGTCACCCGTTGTTTGCAGGTTTCATTGATGCTGCGAAAAAGCAGTACCAAAAAACCAAATAATCGGTGCGTAGGACACAACTAGGGAAGTTTAAATGTCGCAATTAAAACCACAAGAAATTGTACGTTTGGGCGATATACAAATGGCAAATCATTTGCCATTTGTATTATTCGGCGGAATGAATGTACTTGAATCTAAAGACCTGGCTTTTGAAATTGCAGAGACTTATGTCGATATCTGCACACGTTTGGGCATTCCTTATGTGTTCAAAGCCAGCTTTGATAAAGCCAACCGTTCAAGCCTGAACTCTTTCCGTGGCCCAGGCCTGGAAAAAGGTCTCGAGTGGTTAGCTGACATTAAAAAACACTTTAATGTGCCGATCATCACCGATGTGCATGAGCCGTACCAAGCGGCTCCTGTTGCAGAAGTGGCAGACATTATTCAATTGCCAGCTTTCTTAAGCCGTCAGACGGATCTGGTTGAAGCCATGGCAAAAACGGATGCGATCATCAACATCAAAAAAGCCCAGTTCCTGGCTCCGCACGAAATGCGTCATATTTTGCATAAGTGTCTGGAAGCCGGAAATGACAAGCTGATCATTTGTGAACGCGGTTCGGCATTTGGCTATAACAATCTGGTTGTAGACATGCTGGGCTTCGACATCATGAAAGAAATGAATGTCCCGGTTTTCTTTGATGTGACCCATGCCTTACAAACCCCAGGCGGCCGTGCAGATTCTGCCGGTGGTCGTCGTGCGCAAATTACAACGCTTGCACGTGCGGGTATGGCAACGGGTCTTGCAGGCTTGTTCCTGGAAGCACATCCAGATCCGGAAAAAGCCAAGTGTGATGGTCCATGTGCGCTGCGCATGTCTCAGCTTGAGCCGTTCCTGGCACAGCTAAAAGAATTGGATACCTTGGTTAAAGGTTTCGAAAAGTTAGATACACACTGAGTTTATCACTCTTGCGCTGCCGTATAGGCAGCTCATATTAATCAACTGAGGAATAGTTCATGAGCCAAATCGTTGACATTCGTGCACGTGAAATTTTGGACTCTCGTGGTAACCCTACCATCGAAGCAGACGTAATCTTAGCATCTGGCGTAGTTGGCCGTGCATGTGCACCATCTGGTGCTTCAACTGGTTCTCGTGAAGCTTTAGAACTTCGTGATGGCGATAAAGCGCGTTACTTAGGTAAAGGCGTTAAAACTGCGGTAAATAACGTCAATACGTTAATCCGTGACGCTTTGGTCGGTAAATCAGTATTCGAACAAAAAGACATCGATAACACGATGATCGCGCTTGACGGTACTGAAAACAAAGAAAAATTAGGTGCAAACGCAACTTTGGCAGTGTCTTTGGCTGCTGCTCGCGCTGCTGCTGAAGAAAAGAAAATTCCTCTTTTCCAATACATCGCAGATCTTCGCGGTCAAACGATTCTAACCATGCCTGTACCAATGATGAACATCATCAATGGTGGTTCACATGCAGACAACAATGTCGATATTCAAGAATTCATGATTGAGCCAGTAGGCTTCACTTCATTCTCTGAAGCGCTACGTGCCGGTGCTGAAATCTTCCATTCACTTAAATCAGTATTAAACAAAAAAGGTTTAAACACTGCGGTAGGTGATGAAGGTGGTTTTGCACCAAACTTGCGTTCAAACGAAGAAGCAATTACGGTTATTCTTGAAGCAATTGGTCAAACTGGCTACAAAGCAGGTTCTGACATCATGCTTGCGCTTGACTGTGCATCTTCAGAATTCTACAAAAATGGTCAATATATTCTTGCGGGCGAAGGCAACAAAGCGTTCACAAGCAACCAGTTCTCTGACTATTTAGCAGGTCTGGTAAACCAGTATCCAATTATCTCGATTGAAGATGGTTTGGACGAATCTGACTGGGAAGGCTGGTCTTACCTGACTTCTATTCTTGGCGACAAGATCCAGTTGGTTGGTGACGACTTGTTCGTAACGAACCCGAAAATTCTGCAACGTGGTATCAACGAAAAAGTGGGTAACTCGATTCTGATCAAATACAACCAGATCGGTACCTTGACTGAAACTTTAGATGCCATCTACCTTGCGAAAGAGAATGGTTACTCTACTGTAATTTCACACCGTTCAGGTGAAACGGAAGATTCAACGATTGCTGATCTTGCAGTAGGTACAGCAGCGGGTCAAATCAAGACTGGTTCACTTTGCCGTTCTGACCGTGTAGCGAAATATAATCAATTACTTCGTATTGAAGAATTGACTAATGCTGCATATCGCGGTAAAGCTGAGTTCAAAGGTTTGAACTAAGCGACTTATGTCAATGTTAAATGTATTCGACTCGACTGCGAGTAAAGTACTGTTGGGCCTTGCGATCATTTTGATCGCAGGGTTTCAATATTTATACTGGTTTGGTGAAGGTGGTTATCATGATCATCAGCAACTGACCCAGAAAATCCAGCAACAGATGGAATTGAATGATGAGCTGAAAGAGCGTAATCGCGTTCTGGCGGCAGAAGTTTATGATTTGAAGAATGGTATTGAAGCCATCGAAGAACATGCGCGTTTAGATCTTGGTCTGATTAAGCCACGCGAAACTTTTATTCAAATGAGCACGATCAGTACTCAATATAAACCGATCTATCTTAATCCTAATTCTAAAGTAGACCTGCGAACCAATGAGTCAGCTGAAGCACCAACTACACCCTAAACTTTGGGTCATTCTTCCAGCTGCAGGTTCCGGTAGCCGTTTCTCCAAAACAGAACTGAAACAATATCAGATGATTCAAGAGCGTACTGTTCTTGAACATACGGTGACTCGTCTGAATCAACTGCCTTTGACGGGTTATGTCCTGGCGATTGGTGTACAGGATAATGTCGCAAAAACGCTTCCATTTTCCAGGCTGGAGAAAGCCCATTTTTGTTTGGGTGGTGCCGAGCGGGTGAATTCCGTGTTAAATGCACTGAACTATTTATCTCAAATCGCTTCTGAAGATGACTGGGTGTTGGTACATGATGCGGCACGTCCGTGTGTCAGTCAGGATTGTCTGCAACAGTTGGTCAATACGGCAATTACCAAGGATAGGGCTGCGATTCTGGCGATTCCGGTGCGAGATACACTTAAGCGTGTAGTAACCAATTTTGATATTGAGGAAACAGTGGATCGCTCGATGCTCTGGCAGGCACAAACGCCACAAATGGCCAAGCTAGGTGTGTTGAAACGGGCGCTTGAGCAGGCTTTGCAAGATGGTGCCACGATTACCGATGAAGCCAGTGCGCTGGAACATATCGGTAAGCCGGTGAGTGTAGTACAAGGTCGTTCCGATAATATTAAAATTACCTATCCGGATGATCTGGAACTGGCCAGGCTGATTTTACAGGCTCAGGCTTAAAAATATATTCAAATAATATTTAGGGTCTGTTGACATTTACTGTTCATAATTAACCCTATAAAGGTAGCCATAAAAATATACAGGCTAAAGCAACAGAACTTTGATAATTTCTTTTGAGCTTGTCATAT
>NZ_JBBCWZ010000098.1:0-8239 GCF_037145695.1 Acinetobacter sp. USHLN143 | reverse complement strand
AGGGTGCAATCTAAATTTTCAGATAAAGTCATAAAAAAAATGAGCGTATTGGCATACACTCATTTTTACTACATTTTTCTAATGTCTGCTTAACTGACTGGCATTACTCAAATGAGGGGATTTTTATTTACTCTTCTTCCCAATCAAAATCCTCATCCTCCCAATTGATATAAGAAGAATCATCTAAATAACGAGTAAAAGTGAATTCATTTAAATTTTCATAAAAATGAATTAATTTATTTACTTCTCGATCGACTATATTTTCTTGCTCTAATGTTAATTTTGGCAAATGTATATCATGACGACCACTTTCGGCTGCAAAAATATTACCCTGATCATATATTGCTTCTGTCTTGTAATTACCTTGAGCTAAATCATGACCAAAATAATGAGCAAATTTTTGCCATTTCCATGCTTCAATCAAATCATTCTCTTTTAATTTTTTGATTTCATCGAATCCATCACAGACGATTCGATCAAATATATCTCTTAGGCATTCTTCATTACCACGCTTTGCTAATTCCAATTCTATATCTGATGGATAAATGGATAATTTGAATGACTATAGTCATACATATCTTCATCAAAATCGTCGTCATCAACGTAATGATCATTATCTCCAAATTGATAAAGTTCTAGCTGAGCAGGAAAACTTCCTAAATGAGCAGCAATTTTTAAATACTTTATATAGTTATCTTTATATTCATTATTACGTTCTTTTTCTTTAATAAAATTATCTAAGCCTGCTTTCCAAGTTGGACTAATTTCTTTACCTTGCAAATATCTATGATAAAGATAATTCATATCTTTATTCTGCTCATCAAAATCACTTTCACAATCACTATAAAATTGTGCAATCAAATATGGATAAATAGAAACCTGAGGGAACTCTATAAAGGTTTTTTTCAGCCGTTCTAAAACATTGTCATGCAGTGAATCATCATCCAAAGCATGTCTAACAAGCTGACTCATTTCCTCATTTGTTAAATATAAAAAATGATAATTTGAAAGATGCTTTTGAAAAAAAGGTGCTAGCGCAATTGAGACGTTTAATTCCTCACAGCGATTTTCAAATAACTCTCCATCCAACTGGTCATCGATTGAATCTGTAAAAATTGGGTAAGAACTTAGTTTTAAACTATTAAAAGTTTTAAATCCAAAAAGTGCTGCAACTATTTCATTTATATAAGAACGTTTAATCTCAATATCATGAAATTTAGTAGTTTGCTGTATTTCAAAAGCTAATGCGCTGATCGTAGACATGTTTATCCTTAAAGTTGTTTCTTAGAATCAAATTTGGACACACGTTTAAACTTTTGAATCTAATAGTGAAACAAAATAAAGAAAACATTAAGAAGAATAGACTATTCAATATAAAAATAGATTTTTGTCTTTTTTTACTCGTGTGTAAGTAAGGTGGACACCTATATTTGATAATAGCAATCAAAATTTAAAAATCAAGTTTTTTATGATTTCTCAATTTTACTTACTCTCAAACTCAATCACCAAACCAATTTCATGGCAGTAAAATCCACAATATAAGGTTTGATCACATGCTGACGGCGAAATTTAAGATTCATAAATCGCTTGGCACGTAGAATTTGCCATATCAGATGTTCTGCATCGGTGGCGGTGTGGCGCATGGATTTGGCGAATTCTAATAATTGAGGATCTATTTTCATTGTTATTTTAAAAGAGCATCATAGCTTTATGATGCTTTGGTTAAAAAAATTAAGTTTAGAATGAGTCAAATGACCAGCTAAATGCCCTATTTTTAAGTAAAATTTTAAAATAATCAAAATCCTTATAATCATTTAAACACTGTTCATCTCGTAATATTTTTTTTTGAATTTCGTTCAAATCACGTTGGTATTTTTTAGCCAAATCCACAGGTTTAAAGGTCTGTTTATAGAAACCTGAACTCTCCCAATCAAATGAGTAAATAATATTATCTACCTCAAACTGCAATTGCTCAATTTGCTCTTCTAACAATAGATTATAAGATTTTAAATGTTCATTTGCGATTTTAACTGCTTGTTTTTGATCACCTTGCTCTGTATAAGCACGTAACTTTAATAGAGCTAGTAAATCTTTTTCCTCTAGCGCCGTATTGGCTTGCTGTAATAATTCAGTTTTTTCAATGCGTTTTTGCTCATCTCGCTCACGGTCAGGATGGATCACTGAGGCAATTTTTAAATAGATACTTTTTAATGACTGCCCTGCCATTTTTTTTGCATCTTCAAGTTGCATTTGCTTCTTTAAAATTTTCTTTTTCTCTTTTTCGGCAAACTTTTGATATTCTTCACGCTCACGATCATTCAGTTGATTTTGAATAAAATCGGCTTCTTCTCGATCAAATTTGGCTTTTACTTTTTGCATAAATTCTTCAAGATTTTCGAGATCAAAATCAAAGTCAATCCAGTCTTCAGACACACCTAATTGATCTGCAAGAATTCCCTTCATCACTTGTTTCTGCATCATTTCATCAGCATCATGCTCTGGATGAGAATAATTCTCTGCTTGCGATGTAACCGTCTGAAAATTAGAGCTCTCTTCTAAAAGGTTATAATATTTAGCAATGACTATCGCCAATTCATGTTGCTGTTCAGACAGATTAGGATTATCTAAGAGCAGACTCGCTAAAATCGAAATTTTTTCATCTAAACGCTGTAAATGGGTTTTAGCAAATTTATGCGATTGTTTATATTGCCAAAGTACTTCTAATTGACTAAATAAAACTTGATGCCATTTGCTATATAATGGCAATAGTTCTGCACTTGCATCCTGCTGTACTTTTTGTTGTGCTTGTTGCCACTCTAACAAAGATGCTTGAAGTTTCTCAATTTTTAAAATCAGACGATTAAACTTCTTTTGTTGTGGGGATAAATTTCCAGTTTCTTGATATAAGCTTAAATCTAAAATGCTCATTACTTTGTTTCAATACAAATGCTATTCAACTCATTATTTTAACATAACGAATACCTAAGACCGTTGGTTTAGAGAGTAAAAAACTTTTTACTTCATTAAATCCCATGCCTTAAAAACATCTCCAAGCCGCTCACCTTTTTGATATACATCAAGCGTTCTTTTTCGACTTTAATCTGCTGTTTAATGGCTGAAGTATCTTCATCAATCTGCTTATACAGGTCAGCAATTTGAACTTTCCCTTTCGCCTTTTTCACGGCAATTCTGGTTTTCGATGACCAGACCAATCTATGGATCAAGGTATCGATCTGTTCTTGTAATTTCCGGCTTTGTGCATCCAAAGCCAATTGATAGAATCTTAGTTGCTCCGCACTTAAACCTTTTTGTGAAATATCCTGATCTTGCTCGATCTGCAGTTGCATTTTCAGTAACGTAAACAGGTCTTGTTCTGCATAAGCCTCATTGGCACGTTGCAATAATTCAGTTTTCTTGATTTTTTTGACATCATTCACTTCACGGTCAGGGTGAATGATGGCAGCAATTTTTAAATAAACGGTTTTCAATGACTGCTCTGCCATCGCTGCTGCCTGCTCCTGTTTTTCCTGCTGGCGTTTTAATCTGGCTTGCTCACGTGCCTGCTGAAAATGATCTGATTCCCATTCTTCAAATACTTCTGCATCTGCAAGATCTGAGGGATTCTCATTCTTAAAGAATATTTCCAGTTCATTTATTTTCTTTTGGCTTTTTCTGAACTGGGCATGCTCGGCACGTTGCTGATAGTAAGTGAAAATTTCATTCACTTTATGGGCTTGTTGCACCGACATTGCCTGAGAGTCTTTTAGATAATTTGCAAGGTATTGAATCTTTTCATCCAGCACCACCAGTTCTGCCTTGGAAAATGTAGTTTCCTGCAGGTGCTTCCAGAGCTGTTCCAGCTGCTTGAACAGTACACCATGCAATTCATGGTAGACCGGCATAAATGTTTTATGGGTATATTGTTGCAGCTCTTCTTCAGCCTGTTGCCATTGGTGTAATTCCTGTTTCTGTTGCTCGATTTTATCAATCAGATGATCCAGCTTCTTCTGCTGTGGCGAAAGCGCTGTAAATGGCTGAATCATGGTTTTCAAGTCAAAGAGCATGGCAGCGGAAAGACCAATAGGAAATACTATCTATAGTAATTCTTTCAGCTTTCGCCACATAGTTCTTTTCAACCGGCCCTTTCGAAATTTGTATCAGAATTAAAAAAAGCAGACCAAAGTCTGCTTTTTCGCTCTCATATTGATTATTCCAGCACTACACGGCCATTCAAGGACTGCACCGGACGGTTATTTGGGTGTCCCATCAGTTTGGCAAATTCCGAAATCTGCTTGGCAGAAGCCTGCTGAATATCCTTCAGGATCAGCCAGCGTACGCCTTCAGAACAAGGCGGTGTGGTCAGCGAGCCGCTAAAGCGATAATAATCCAGATTCTTAGGCAACATCTGATTCACCGCTTGTGGCGTTTTCAAAACCACTTTTTCACCCTGTTTTTTTGGTAGGCGACTCCACATGCGTTTGAGCATCTGACTTTCCTGTCCCTGTTCAAACATCATCCCCACCACAGCCAGCTCACCTTTGGCATTGGAATGGACAAAATGGATTTCCAGTGGATAGCTTTTACCCTTGATCAGGTTTTCACTCGGGCTGTGCAAATGAAACTGCTTCAGTACAAAGGTATCGCCATCCAGTTGCAATTCACCACCTTGCGCAAAATCCACCTGAACAGTATGACCTTTATTTTCGATCGCATGAATCATGGTGTTATAGCTGAACTTGAGCGGTTCCAGTTCTGCTTTCACTGTTCGCTCAATATTGATTGGCGACTGGTTCAGACCGTTACAGGCCGAATATTTCTGGCTCAAAGTCGACCATTGCTCAGGCTGAGTATAATCCCACTCCGTATCTGCCCAGACCGCTGTACTTAAACCCATAACCGTTAAAAGCGTGAATATTTTTTTCACAATACATCCCTTATTGGAAGTCAAAATCACAATTTCTAATTTAAAAACAGTTTATTAACCTGGTGTAATCACTCTATTTTTCAGGCCACAAACTACAGATGTTTATAGAAATGAAGTGATTTGCTTACAAATTTCTAAACACTCCCAGGTATTCAAAACACATTATTCAGAATTTATATTGATAGATTTCAAATGGATAATAATTTTATAGATTTAAAAATAGACAGCAAAGAATGTGATCTTCTTCAAATTTAATCTGCTGATTTTTTATGCGTTATTTACATGAAATCTCTATCTTATTTTGAATAAATTAAATAGCTGTATTTTTAAGCTCAAGCTTCTTTTTTAAATAGAATCTATCTTTATTCATAAACTTACATAAACACAGCAGCAAATAAAATACTGATATTGCTAGACTCGAGCCAAAGAGCAAAGTAAGGATAAAGAATTTAAATGGACTGGGCGACCATATTTATAAATGACACCACTTGGGAGTTTACCGCAGAAATTTTGCTGCGTTGTGCCCTGATGTACACGATGATTATCCTGTTTCTGCGTCTGACCGGAAAACGCGGGGTACGTCAGCTTTCCATCTTCGAAGTCGCTATCATTTTGAGCTTGGGTTCGATTGCCGGTGACCCGATGTTTACCGAAGATATTCCCCTGATTCAGGCAGTTCTGGTGATGTCGGTGATTATTATCATGTACCGCCTGACCACCTGGCTCATGATGAAATATCAATGGTTTGAAGACCTACTGGAAGGTAAACCGATTTATATCGTAGAAGATGGCGTGCTGGTCGTTGAAGAAATTAAAAAAGGTAAAATGTCACATGATGAATTCTTTGCCGAAATGCGCCAGCAAGGTGTAGAACATCTCGGTCAGGTACGCACCGGTTTACTGGAAACTGACGGTAAGTTCAGTATCCTGTTTTTCAAATCGGATGAGGTTCGGCCTGGGCTGCCACTTTTTCCTAAAAGCTGTTCTATAGTGCAACAGGTTAAGGCGGGGCAATTATATGCCTGTATTTACTGTGGGCAGGTGCAAACCCTTACGCACGCCGATCAGCAATGTCCGCGCTGTGATTCTGCGCAATGGGCCGAAACGATTGACTGTTTAAGAATAACTTAAGCCTGATTCAGTAACTGCAAATGCGCAAAAATTTCCGGCAGTTGCTGAATTTTATATTGGATATGTTCAGCATCTGCATGAAAGCCTTGCATCCATAATGCATGCATTCCGGCCTCTGTAGCTCCTTGTACATCATTAATTGGATGGTCGCCAATATATAGGCACTGTGTAGGTTGCACGCCTAGACGCTCTGCTGTGATCTGGAATATTTCCGGCTGTGGTTTGTTAAAACCCACTAGTCCCGAACTGATGATCTCATCAAAATAAGGTTCAATACCCAAACCCCGAATCGTATTCAAACGGGTGTCATGTCCGCCATTGGAAACAATGGCTAGCTGATAACCCTCATCTTTCAGCTGCGTTAATACTTGCTCTGCTGCCGGCATTTCTACGGCGAAACGGCCAAACTGGCTAAACCAGAACTGGGCTAGTTCTTCTATGCTAGGAGGATTTAACCAGTGTAGTTCCTGCAATAATGCATAAGCAGCCGAAGCCCCGATACCACCATGGGTCAGCAATTCTTTTTTAGGATAACCACCATTATCGATGCGCCTTACAATCTCGATAATTTTGTCAGGCTCGACCTGTGCCAATGCTGGCGCATAATATTCTGCCAGATAACGGCTATAGGCCTGTGCAGTCAGATCACGATGGGTCAAGGTATTGTCGAGGTCAAATAAAACAGCTTGAATAGGCATAATTTTCAAAACGAAATGCTGAAACTTTCAATCATGTTAACAGCCCGAAACTTGTTAGATCAGACATAAAATTGCTAAGTTTTGTTGTTTTAAGCATAAAAAAAGCGATGCCAAAGCATCGCCTTTTCTTAGCTTACAAAGTCTAAATTAGAATTTGTATTCGAAACCTGTACCTACAAGAACTTGTTTATCTTCATCAGAACCTTGTTCAATAGTTAGGTAACCAGCATGACCATAAGCTTTCACTTGTTTAGAGAATGCATAGTCAAGACCTACCAAGAATTGGTTTGCTTCAAAATCTGCAACATTGGCTTTTGTAAAGCTTGTAGAGTTTTGACTATATTGGCCTTTTACTGTCCACTTATCAGCATTTGGTAATTTATATTCTGCTCCAATTAGCCAGCCTTGTGCATCATCAATATCATTACCATTTACAGCAATACCATTACTTGCCACTGAAGTTGCATTTGAATTACCTTCAACCTCTGCAAGATCAGATGTTTGGAATAACGCCTTAATGGCTAAGTTATCATTTACATTTACTCGGCCAATCGCACGAATTGTATCAGCAGCAGCTAACAAAGCTTTTGCTGTACCAATTTCACCATTTTGTGTGTTTAAGATACCTACACCAGCAAAGTTGGATGGAATCGCTTTATCATAACCAAGACCTAAAACAACTGCTTTGCTGTCATATACTAAAGATGCTGACCATGCATCACCTAAGCCACGGCCTGCAACTTTAGCACCGCCTTTAGAAGAGCTAATACCACCGGCTTCACCTGTAGCTAATAGTGCAGTTGCTTTTAGTTTACCTTCACCGACTGCAAAGCCAGGAGCTTCATAGACGACAACATTATCGATACGGTTTTCACCGGTAAAGATACCTGCCATATCCGCTTTATTTGCAACATAGTTATTGAAAGTATCAACTACTGAAGAAAGCTGTTTTACAGGCGTATCGATTTTACCTAGTTTTACTGTACCTAACTTTTCATCTTTAAGACCGACTAAAAGATTACGCGGTACAAATGTATCTGTACTTCCACCATTGTCTACATAGAAGGTAAATTCAGCTTGATAAAGCCCACTTAAACGGTCAGTAAGTTTCTCCTCACCTTTTAAACCCAAGAATGAATTATTAGTATTCAGTTCAATAACATCGCGATCAGACACAGGTGAAGCATTGTCTTCAGGTAAATAATCAACTGTGGCATCAATCTCACCATAAAAAGTTGGTGCTGCAAAAGTTGTCCCCGCCAAAAGGCTGAATGCAATTGCTGTCGCTAACTTAGTTTTCATCAAAAAAATCCTTAATTTATTTTGTAACAAATAATACACACGGCGCTTATATTACAAAATTATTAAATTAATATTTCTCTGTACACGACAAAAATAGATAACTCATTGAAATAATGTCATAATAATTGTTTTCTAACGACGAATACTATGACACATCTCAATGAGTTATATCTTATCTTAAACA
>NZ_JBBCWZ010000097.1:0-8285 GCF_037145695.1 Acinetobacter sp. USHLN143 | reverse complement strand
TTCAGGGGTATATTTTAATTTTGTCATCGGGACACTACGCTTCGCTACGTCTTGCGAAGCAATGCTTCTCATCTCAGAATATTGACTCTCCGACAAACCCGGTACGGTTCATATTTAACCAAATGGTCTGACTTACCAAGAGTAGGATAAAAACATGCACTTATTTAAATTAACTGACGAACAACTCGCACAAATTCTTATCCCGAAACGATTTGTACCACCTACTCCACCTGAACATGAAGGCAAGAATATGGTCTATGTATTTGATAGTGAGGATAAGTTTGAACTGACTTATGATGAGCTGGTGGAAATCATTAGCAAAGCTAGAATGGCTGGTCCGAAGTTGATACCTGTCTTAGGCACCGTGAATTAAATTGTGCAGTGTTCGCACGCCACTTGAAACATAACTTGATTGGAAATGAATTTGGGCTGAGAAAAATTCAGTTCAAATTTAACCTGACGGGCACACTAAAAAATGGGTAATTGTCAGATCGAGTTTGGACTACAACACTTTAGCTCATCGATTTACCATACCGCTAATCTTCACACCATTTTCGTAAATCCAGCGATCAAACTGTGATACTACATTCCGCTTATTAATCCAAGTCAGCATGGTGCTTTTCATAAAGGCAGTTTACTTATAAACAGGGAAATTTCTAAACAATTCCCCTTTAACATGCTTAGGCTATTTGATCCAGAGTTCATCTTTTTGCATCATTTTTAACATTAAATTAAATATAACCAGCGGAGTAACATTTTTTTTGTTAGAGCCGACAACTCTTTGAAAACTAAATTTAACGGTTCGCTCAGGAGCATCCAAATTAACTGGGTAGTTTTGTTTTTCTAAATACAGATGATCTCCTAACATTGGCTCTATACCAGTAATAAAATTAACAATTTGTTGCTCATCACCTTTCATTCGGCATTGAAAATGTAGAAAATTCTTACGCAGTTTTCCAAATAATAATAATATTTTAAGCGCCTTAACCATGTTCTTTTCTTTCAGTGCATCTTGCTGCCTATCATCTTTATAATGAAAATCAAGGAGAGGAATTATTTCATCTGGACGAGTCAGTTTTTTAGCCTTTTCGTAAAGTTCATCAAACCAACTCTCTTCTAAATTCTTACTATAAACATAATTCGTTTTTAAATTAAATTTTTGGCGATCCATCCATTTAGTGCTCATCCATTGACATCGTTGCATCCATTCTTGAGCTTGGGTATCTTCGCTTAAACGACCTTCTCTAAAACTTATCAAACGTTGAAAAGGTGTCAGAGTACTCTTCTCTATACTAAACTTCTTTTCTTGTCGGCCAGCCATCGTAACTGGCTGTGTTTGCTGATAAGAATTAAACCATTTCTGCTGCTGAGTATAACGATTTAGGTTTATGTAGTCTGTACTTGACTTCACTGGACTAAAACACTGTTCTAATACTTTTTTTGAAATGATACACGGCGAATTATAAATTCGATCGACTGCTAATAAATCCAAAACATGAAGGTAATTTGAAGCCGTTTGCTCAATACTGCTATGCCCCATCCAAGAGGCGAGCACCTGCCATTTATGTTGAATAATCTCTTCTTGAGCACGTGCTTTCATACCAAACAATAAATCCCTCATCTTTTTTGCTTTTACCCAAGGACAATCTGTGTAGGTCTTGATCATTTCTTTTGAACCGAGCAAAGTTATTGCTAGATAGTTAGCAGCACTGTGGCGTAATGTATGAAAACTAAAGCCATGATGCATACCTAATATTTGACTAAACAAATCTACTGTAATTTTGCTGATACATTGATCAGTTAATACACGATGATTCACACTAAAAAGTAGATCATCCTGCTGATTAACCAAATATTGCTCATAACGATGTTGTATGTAACGTTGTACTACTAAAAACTCATGTTCTGACAATGCAATTTTCAATGGTATTTGACGATTCGCACTTCGCGTTTTCAGACGGCGATATGAATTGTCTTGGATATGAAGCGTGATATTATTAAAAACTGTATTTTCTTTTTCTTTATAAAGTAGCTCTGGGCAAATAATATCTTGTATTTTAAGACAACGAACTTCATTTAATCGAAGTCCAGTTCTATAACTTAGTAAATACATCAGCTTTAAACAACTCAGATGATCGACCCACTCTGATGCCGTTGGCTCTTGACTTAAATTTTCTAGTTTTTCCAATAATTTGCCAAATAGCAAAGGACTCACTAGCCGTGCATTGCAAATTTGTAAATGCTTAAAACTTGAATTCTGTAACACCAATACCCCTGGAGCATCATAATTCTCTATACAGAATTGATGAAAATCTTTTAGGCGACCAAAACGGTATTCTGCGCTTTGGTGCATCTTACGAGAGGTTTTTCCTTTCACCGAATCTCGTTGAACTGCTTTTTCATCACGTTCACTGCTGTATTTCAATAGCTGCCGATATAAATCCTCATAGTCATCTATGGATTGTTGCTTTAAATCTAATTTATTGAGCCAAATCTCAAATATAAATTCTTTGCCAAACGATCCTAAGTAGCTTTCAATAGTTGATAATTGAAGCCCTCGTTTTTTTAAATGCATTAACCAGTGAATTAAGCGTAGTTGAGCATCAATTAAAGACTTTTCCTCCGTATTAGCATCAACTATCTTCTCCTCTAACACCCTTCTAGTTTCTTGCCAAAAACGTAGCGTGCGTTCTTCTTTATTCCTCTTTTTATCTAAACGCTCAACTTTTTGACCTTTACGTTTCTTTTGACCAAACAACATCAACTCATACGGAATCGTTTGTAATTTGCTTTGAACAGTCGGAACTTCAGGAAGTAACTGCTCTTGTTCAAAATGAATAGGGCGATTATCTGGTTCTGTGACTTGATTGTAATCATTATTCCACAGCAATCTAAATTCGGATGGCCTTAAAGCAACAGTATTAATCTCTTGCTGAAGCACATTACTCAAAAATATATCTATGCTGAGGTTTGGATTAAATTCGAGTACCATTTGCACATCATTAAATGCACGAAATCCACGGCGTTTAATTTGATATTGCAGATCCCCAAGACTTTTTTTCCTGCCTATCTTACTCAAGCTTTCTAAAATACAATCTTCAACTGAATGTTGCAGACAAAATTCTTTCTGAGTAGCTTTCAACTTTTTTAAATATTGCAAAATGAACTGCGCATATGGGTTAAAAAAAACATGTTTCCATTGGTACAACTTTCCCTGTTCTACATCGTTGCCATATTGAGAGTTTTCAACACGATAATGTAGTAACAATGGATTAGTGATTTTTTTGTAGTCCGAATGGTATAACCGAAAACAATTCAGATCTGTACCAAGCTCAATGGCCTCCTGCAATTGCTTCTGAATAGCAATCAAATGCTGTTCATCTGCACAGCCTGAAATATATATAAAACTTAAGCATAAATTTCCCCATAAGTACTTTGGTTCATTCCAATATTCAAATGAATCTTGCCAATACTGCCTTAATTCCTTAAGTACATGGATATGTAGATGCCCCTGTTCTAACCGTGACTCTGTACTCTCAATTTTTCTAGGCAGTACGATCCGTTTAGTATGTGGATTTAGCTTAATTCTGTATGATTTTTTATCTACATTCTGGTTGAATTGCTTCCTTCTTTTATTAAATTCATCTTCAGTAAATTGCATCAGTTTTGATTGTTCGTCTCGGCTCAACTTTTGACTCAAACAATCAACACTATCTTTAATGTCATGCCATTTTTCAGCGATCTGCTGATCAAGTTTTTGCTGCATTTCTTTCGTCAATACTTCAGGTGGAGAAGGCTGTCTATCTAGCGACTTTTTCACCATTTTATGAATATCAACAAATAGATCATCTAGTTGTGGTTTTATTAGTTCTTTGATTTTTTGCATACAACTATTTTCGCTCTAAGTGTTTAATCGATAAAGATTTGACATTATCTTGCAATTGCTGGCGGGCTTGCTGTACATAGACATTCGGGATAAGTGAAGAATGCGGATGAAAAGCCTCTCGGTCACGTTGGTCATGACCATACAGGGCCTGAATTAAGTGAAAAGCTAATGCTGGTTTACCCTCTTGCTGCTCATGCATCAAAAAGTTCATGTCAAAATGACGTAACCAATTCGAATACATATTCTTTGGAAAGACTCCTTGCATATATGAATTCACCCATTTTCTCGATAAAGGGATTAACTTAATTTTCCTGCTCTGCCATTCTTTGACAGTTATCGGCAAGATATCTTTACTAAAAATGACCTTACCAAAAAGATCATTTACAGTTATCTTCTTCTTTGCAAAGACTTGTCTAAAAAATGAACCGTACGCTTCAATAATTTGTTCTAAAAAGGCAGTGTAATTTTGCAGTGTTTTTATGAAAAAATCAGATAAAGGGATAAAACGACCATCTTTTCTTGCTTTACTATTTTTTTTATCATTCACATATAAAAGCTTGAGCTCAACACAATAATCATCCAAATTCCCCAACAGGTTTTTTTTAGGCCGACTTGCCAAACTCAACAAACTGATATGCCACATCCAACACGCATATGCATTAAGTTGATTAATAATGTGCTTATCTTCTTGGATGTTTTCGTGACAATGTCTATGTAAAATATGGAATTGCTCTTTCACAAAATTGGGTTCAAGTGCCAGTTGGCTCCCTATCCTTCCTATAGATAATGCAGATTGCACTTTGAATTGTTGTTGCAATATTTTTAGTTCAGCCGTGTCTTCAGTAAAATGTGTGGAATGTGGTGTAAGTGCTTTTTCTAAAAAGGCTAGATATGTGCTACTGAGTTGAGTTTTCGGTAGCCCGCCATAATAGATACCAGGCATGTGATGCTGACTATCCCGCCCAGCAATTACATGAGCAAGATATTCATTATATGTTTCATAATATATATGAAAATATAATTGAGCCTGCAGTTTTTCTACAGTGATCGAACCTACAAACCGATTATCAAGCCAATTCTTAAGTTTCGTATTAATGTGTGTTGATGAAATTAGTGGATTCGATGCTTGTTCTATATAGTCAAACCAAGCAGAAGGTAAATGTAGTTGATGTGTCATCACTTCATTCCACCGCACATGATTTAAGCTCTTAATCTTCTGCTCTGTAATTTTAAGATTTAATTTGAGTAAATATTCGCGACGTCTACTTGAACCATTCTGGATCAAAATTCCATCTTGAATAAGCTCGTTAAAATCCATCAGTGCGACGGGTGATAATCCCGTCAAAAGTGACAATAAACATGCTGCAGCGATTGCAGCATCCCTCCAGTGCCCGGATAACTCGGTTCTCAACACATAAACAATTTGCTTCAGTATATCTGGCGCCAAATAATGTGGATTTGTAACAAAAGGAGCATGACGGCGTTGGCGATGCCGCATTAGATGCGTCGCATTATCGCTGAGTATATAATTTAAATTTTTAGACTTTTCATCTTCTGAATAAAACTCCATTTCAGGATCTAATAGATCAACTTCACCCTCTTCATCTTTGTGAAGAGCGGCATCATAAATACTGATCTTTGCGTTATGTCCAATATCTACTTGCTTACCCGTTTTAATTTCACGAAATTTTTTGAGTTCATTTTTCGTCGGCCATTGCAAAACTTTACTTTTTTTTGACTTACGCTGACGATGAACAACACGACGATCATCAAGTCTTTTAAAAATTATTAATAGAGCCGATAAATACTCTATGGCTTGTACTTGTTTGAAATCTTTAATATTAAAAAGTTGATTACGATCCTCCTTTTTCAAGTTACGTTCGTACATGACATAGCGATTTAGTAGCTCACTGCATTCTTGAAATAATTCAGCATGATTAGAATCCAGAACATATCGTGATACATAGCGAAAGAGATCACAAACATGTTTTTGCTTATTCTCAGCTTTATCAATTTTTGCAAATTCTTGATACTGCCGATATGTTAAAAAACTCGCTTGTAGAATCAAATAACGTTCAGACGACAGCTCTTGAGTATTACTAGTAGTCGGGCATGCAAAATAACTTAAAGAAGCTAGATAATAATATTTACCTAATTGTCTAGAACTAGATATATAGCCATATATCTGTTGTGCTTCCTTATATAGAGCATGGGCTTTTTCACGTAAATCATCTGATAGATCGACAAATTGTGTATTCACAACATGATTGCGTAATAAACAATAATCTTTTTGGAATTTTTCTGCTAAATCTAAGAATTGCTCTTCTGTTTCAATCTTTGGCATATTCGCTTTCGCTTAATTTTTTATCAAATTGCATTGGTTAAATTCATTACGATCTGAACAATTTGGTAAAAGTTGATCTTTTATTGAACTCTTTGTCAGCTTAAAAAATCTAGCAAAAAATTTAGCATCCAGCTCTTTCTGAGCTTTTCTCTCAAAGCACAAGTGTTGCTGTGATTTTTCGATAAAATCATCAAGATTATGTATCAACTGTAAGATTGCAACATAATTAGAATGTACACGTAAGCATGGCTCCGTTTGCATTAATAGCAATATTTTTTGCCAAATTTTCACATAGATTATTTTGAACTTTGCTTGTACTACTACTTTCTGGCTCTGTTTAATCTTTTTGATTTTCAGTAGTTCTGAGTTAATTTTTACTATCTTAAATTGAACATTTTGTCGCTCAAAGCAAAAGGGCATGATAAATTGCCCCATAAATATCTCTATATTTTTTACTAAATAGTCAAATTTTAACATTTTTATCGATATAAAAAATGAGCATATCTTTGTATATTAAAATTCATTTAATTTATCAACTAAATTTTCTCAAAATTACAATTATCAACAAATACATATGGTTTACTTATCATGGGTGGTCTAAATTTTAAAAATTCTTCCACTTTTTTTTAGTTTTCTGTTATTACATGAAACAATACCGTTGTATTACATTTTGAAATGCTGTGTATGCAGCATTGATCAAAAAGATTCTCTGCTATACTTACTTCACGTGTAGCATCAATGGAGTTTCGAAATGCTCAGAACCACTGAACAGAAAAAAAAATATATTCAAGCGACACGTGCGCAAAACTATCAAGCCAGCCTAAAGCTTGAAGGCATTACAACGACAGCTCAAACAACTCAACAAAGTAAAGCTGAAATCTTGCAAAAATATAAGAAGTATTCGCAACCCGAAACTTAGTCAGGTGCATGTATGGATAAATATGGGGAAATGGGTGACAGCCTGTATTGTTACCCTGGCACAAATATCCTAAAGAACAAACTCAATATTCATGATGAACAAATTTTAGAATAAGCTGAACTAGAACTGTCTGGATTGGCAAGTAACTTAATTGAATATGCTGAACCACCTTACGACTTACAATACTTAAAATCAATTCATGCGCAGCTCTTTGGCGACTTATACGACTGGGCAGGAAAGTTAAGACAAATCGATATTTCCAAAGGTGACACCCGTTTTTGTAATTTTTCCCGTATTGAAATTGAAACCAATAAACTACTCAAACCGCTTCAAGAAAAAAAATACTTTCAAGGCTTAGCACCACAACAACTGATTCCTCAACTTGCCGACTTGTATTGTGAGCTTAATGTCATACACCCATTCCGTGAAGGTAATGGACGTACACAACGGATTTTCTTTGAGCATCTGATTGCTCATTGTGGTTATGGTATTGATTGGTCTCGCATTGACTCTCAACAACAATGGATTCAAGCCAATATTGAAGGTTTTTATGGTAATTTAAATCCATTAATTAAGATTTTTGAAATATGCTTTATTCAAAATACCTAAAATTTAAGTAGTCGAAGCCCACAATCCTTAATGAGCCATCATCTTTGCTTCAATCCACTGATTAATTTCCCAAATAAACCAACAATCACGATTCTTAGAAATCTTAATACTCTTCGGGTAATTTAGGATCGTAATATTCAGATTACTTATCCAGAATTGAATAGATCGTTAACTTAGATAGACTTTTAAGCAATGTAACTTGCCGCATGTTTATCAACATATGTCTCAAAAAAGTCTGCCCATACATAGATTTATGGCGTTTAGTGCTTAAATTTCAGATTAATCTTCGTCTGATGACCTGAATGGATGTTACTGAACCGTACCGGGTTTGTCGGAGACTTTTTTATTTAAGTTAAGCCACCTGACCTAACGGGTTAATCTTATCATAGTACATTGCTTCAAACTCAAAAGGCGACACATAACCCAGTGCACTGTGTACACGCTTTTTATTGAACCAATCTACCCAGTTTAGTGTCGCAAGTTGTACATCTGCTAAACCTTGCCAATCTGCTTTTAAATATTCAATC
>NZ_JBBCWZ010000096.1:0-8287 GCF_037145695.1 Acinetobacter sp. USHLN143 | reverse complement strand
TTTCTTCTTGGTCTACGTGTCATAAAATACTCCATATATTGATGTTTATAACATCATTTGGGGAGCAAAATATCACTTATAAGTGTTGTTCAAATTTCCTGATCCACCTCTAGCATCAGTCCAAAAAATTGCTTGTGTTAAAAAAACATCTCCAGCTAGCTGATGGCTCTCTATGAATTTTGCAATTGCTTCTTCAGTAGAAGCTAAACCAAGCTGTTCAAATAATTTGGTCATTCTTGGACGTGTTTGAGTCATGTGCTTAGCCCACAAATTTATATTAGATCAAATTAAACATAACATGTTTATATTTAAACTAAAATATAAAAAATTAAATAGCTACTATTTTCTTAGACAAAATGATTACTACATTTCATAAATCAACCACCTACATAATTTGTTTGTTAAATGATCATTATTTTTCAATAAGATTATTTTAATAGTTAAAGATTTTAAATTTTAAAAATGACAAAAATGTAATTTTGAAGTCATCGCTCTGTTTCTGTCTCTCACTAATAATTGAAATATAAGAGGAGATGATGTGGTCTCATTAAATATAGATTTTATAAAGTCATCTCTAATGAACTAACGAATCAAGAGGAAACGTAAATGAAATTATTTCAAAATAAAATGACTGCTCTACGTAATGTTGTAGTAGCTGCAACGATGATTGTGGCTACTACAACTACGTTCGCTCATGTGAGTTTAGTGAGTGCGATTCCTGCGGAAAATGCATCTATCCTTAGTCAACCAAAGAACTTGACCCTTAACTTTGGTGCAGAGGTTATGTTGATGAATATTAAGTTACTGGATGCTCAGCGAAGAGATGTTCCTTTAAAATATGAAGTTACTCATGACTTAAAGAAATCCTTTGATGTCGCTCTTCCGAAACTGAAAAAAGGTAAATATACCGTTGTCTGGACAACAATGGGGAAAGATGGTCACAACATGAATGGTGAATATAGTTTCACTATCAAATCAACTAAATAAGAATTGATTACCTTTCAACATGTCAGTGAGGTGCTGGCATGTTGTTCTAGAATGGACAAAAATAATGATTTCTGAATATTGGATGTGGGCCACTTGGTTAACTAAGGTTATTTTATATTTAAGTGTAGCTTTTGTCGTTGGTGGAGCCTTTTGCTATTTTTTACTTAGACAATATCTTGAACTAAAAGAATCGATTCTTAAATATATTACAATTGGCGCTGGATTAGGCCTAATTTCCAGTACCTTGGGATTTTTTATTCTGATTGGTAGTTTTGCCAATACTGGTATTACAGGGATGGTGGACCCCACGTATATTAATATATTGGTTAATACTCCGACGGGGTATATATACGTTCTTCGTTCTATTAGTTTTGCTCTTTTACTTCTTCTCATGGTGGTTAAAGTTAACAGGAACAAAGGTCAGTTTTCTATAATTGAAAGTTCAATATTTTGTGTTTTACTTCTCCCGATTATTTTTAGTTTTTCCCAGCTCGGACATGTCGCTAATTTAACCTTACTTGCTCAAATTTTATTATCAATCCATATTCTAGTTATGTCGTTATGGATGGGGTCTTTATATCCGTTATGGAAAACCAGCCGGGAAATAAGTGGTTTACCTTTAAAAGATCGCATGCATGTATTTGGACGTATTGCTGCTTTCATTGTTGGGATATTAATCGCCTGTGGCGCTAGTGTAGCTCTTCTTTTAATTAAAGATTTTAATACCTTAATCAATACTGCATATGGCTATGGTTTCATGGTTAAAATGTTTTTTGTTATAGGTATTCTACTTTTAGCTGCCTTCAACAAATGGTATTTCACCCCGCGTCTTCAACATCCTAAATTCGCTAAACACCTTAGTCATGCCATTTTATTTGAGATGTTATTAGGTCTATCAATTCTATTAACAACAGGCTATATAACCACTGTCGTGGGTATTGAATAAGAGAATTTCAAAATAAGGGAATTGAGGAAATTTAACATTACTGCATTTATCTTTTGTAGCTGAGCAATAAAGTTTCTACTGGACTGCCAACTTACGACAATCAGAACAGTAAAATCGCATCATGAGGCATTATACATAAAGGTAGTCACCGGTTTTTAGCTTATCTTCAACCCATAACGGTCTCATCTATTCAGTTCACTACCATTGATTGAAATAACTAATCTTATAAATTTCAGAGTGATCGTAGATGACAAAAATGTCATTTTAAAGTCACATTAATGTTGGTTAAGTACTTTTACTGTAGTCATTAGAACACTCTTCTTTGGAATACTCTGAAGAAAACTGTAAGGTTGTAAACAGACCAAGTTACAGCGAGTAACTGATTCAGAAAAAGGCTGGTTGTATGGTGAAAGTTTAGAGTTACTGTTCTAATGTTTTAAACAAATGTTTTGTTAAAAAGGAGCAACATATGAAATTTCACATCGCTAATATGACTTGTGGTGGTTGTGCACGCGGCATTACTACCGCAATTAAAGAGCTCGACTCGAATGCCTCACTCGATATTGATTTACAAAACCGTATTGTTGAAATCAACACAACGGTGAGTCAGGATCAAGTCATTGCCACTCTCAGTGAGCGTGGATTTACAGCTGATCCTGCTTAATCTCTGTTAGAGTAACAGTGGGAATTCCTTACCACTTTTACTCTCTCTTATTTTCCTCATCGTACAGATAAAACCTGTACTTGCTTGAAATAAAAGTAATCCCTGAATTCCCCCTAATCTTGGTTCGAGCTGATCTTCGCATATAGAACTCAGCATATCTAAATGATAGAGATCGTATATGAGTACCGAAATGACTGATACGCCACACTACAGTGAAACATTAGAGATTGAGGGGATGACATGTGCTTCTTGTGTAGGCCGTGTGGAAAAAGCTTTAAAATCTGTTGAGGGTGTTGAATCGGCTCATGTAAATCTGGCTACCGAAAAAGCAGTCATTTATGCGCATCAACCACTTGATCGCGCTACTTTAATTAAAGCCGTAGAAAAAGCAGGCTACGAAGTGGAAGCGCTGCAACCAATAGAGCTTACGATTGAGGGTATGTCATGTGCTTCTTGTGTAGGTCGAGTAGAAAAGGCCTTAAAATCTGTTGAGGGTGTGGAATCAGCTCATGTAAATCTGGCTACTGAAAAAGCGACTATTCAGGCAAGCTCATCTGTCACTCGTGACTCGTTAATTCAGGCTGTCACCAAAGCAGGGTTTGAAGCAAAGTCAGTTCATCAAACTACGGAAAGCTTTCAAGATAAAAAAAATATTGAATTAGAAAAACTTAAAAAAGATTTAATTTTGTCAGTCTTATTGACTCTACCCGTTTTTATTTTAGAAATGGGATCACACCTGATTCCCGCCTTTCATACGTTTATGATGGATAACATTGGCCAACAAAATAGCTGGTTAATGCAATTTTTCTTGACCACAGTAGCATTAATTTTTCCAGGCCGACGCTTCTTTAAAAAGGGCATCCCAAGTTTATTCCGCTTAGCACCAGACATGAATTCCTTGGTGGCTGTAGGAACATTGGCTGCTTATCTTTATTCAGTGGTTGCTACTTTCTTTCCAAGTGTCCTGCCACAAGGCACGGTCAATGTTTATTATGAAGCTGCAGCGGTTATTATCACTTTAATTCTATTAGGTAGATTTTTTGAAGCCAAGGCAAAAGGCCGAACGTCTTTAGCAATTCAACATCTAGTTGGAATGCAGCCTAAAGTTGCCAGAATACAGCTCAATAATCAGGTGATAGAAGTTCCGATTGCCGAAGTTCAAACAGGAACGATTGTAGAGATTAGACCAGGCGAGCGTATCCCTGTCGATGGTGAAGTTATTCACGGCCAAAGTTTTATTGATGAATCCATGATTACTGGCGAGCCTATGCCCGTTGAAAAAACGATAGGCTCTACTGTGGTAGGAGGAACAATTAACCAAAGTGGCAGCTTAAATATCAAAGCCACCTCTGTTGGTAGTTCATCAGTGCTTTCTCAAATCATCCGAATGGTTGAACAGGCACAGGGTTCCAAGCTGCCTATTCAGGCATTGGTTGATAAAATTACCATGTGGTTTGTACCTGTAGTAATGGGTCTCTCTCTTTTAACTTTTATTACTTGGTTTATCTTCGGCCCTGAGCCAGCCCTAACGTTTAGCTTAGTTAATGCAGTTGCGGTACTCATTATTGCATGTCCTTGTGCAATGGGACTTGCAACGCCTACATCAATCATGGTGGGAACTGGGCGTGGTGCTGAAATGGGTGTTTTATTCCGTAAAGGGGAAGCTTTGCAGCTGCTCAAAGAAACTAAAGTGGTTGCTGTTGATAAAACAGGGACCCTGACTGAAGGGAAACCAATTTTAACCGATCTGCATGTCTTAGAAGGGTTTGAATACAATGCCGTACTTTCACTTATGGCAGCCGTTGAATCAAAGTCTGAGCATCCTATTGCTCGAGCAATTGTACAAGCCGCTATAGATAAGGAATTAATTCTGTCTCCTGTTGCTGATTTCAAGTCAGTCACGGGCTATGGAATAGAAGCAACGGTGTCTGAACATTTGGTTCATATTGGTGCAGATCGATATATGGAAAAACTAGGTTTGAATCCTAATGTTTTTTCTCAATTTTTGGATCGTTTGGGAGAAGAAGGAAAAACCCCTCTCTATGTTGCGATTGACCAGAAACTTGCTGCCATTATTGCTGTAGCAGATCCAATTAAAGAATCAACATTTGCTGCAATTGAAGCGTTACATCAGTTAGGTTTAAAGGTTGCCATGATTACAGGTGATAACCGTCATACAGCTCAAGCGATTGCAAAAAAACTAGGTATTGATGAGGTTATTGCAGAAGTCTTACCAGAAGGTAAAATAGAGGCCGTTAAAAAATTAAAAAATCAATATGGTAAACTCGCATATGTTGGAGATGGCATTAATGATGCCCCTGCACTTGCAGAAGCAGATATTGGTTTAGCAATAGGTACAGGTACAGACGTAGCTATTGAAGCTGCTGATGTGGTTTTGATGTCTGGCAACCTGAAAGGAGTGCCAAATGCTATCGCTTTAAGCAAAGCGACTATAACCAATATTCGTGAAAATTTATTTTGGGCATTTGTTTACAATGCAGCTCTGATTCCTATTGCAGCAGGTGTACTTTATCCGCAATTTGGACTGCTACTTTCTCCTGTATTTGCTGCTGGTGCAATGGCTCTCTCGTCAATATTTGTACTAGGAAATGCTTTACGATTAAAACGTTTTAAAGCCCCCCTTGCAATTATTTAAGTTTAAATAAAAAAACCTGCAGATTCGATGCAGGTTTTTTTTAGAGATAATCAATCGCGTCTTATTTGGCTTTACGCTCTTTTTCAATCAGGTAATTCACCACCTGAATTACTTTGGCATCATTGCCCTGCACAATATATTTACCATTCACGGTCACCGCTGGTACACCGCTTAACTGATATTGAGCAGTCAAATTTTTTGCCTGAGCAATTTTTGACGAAATCGGGAATGATTTATAAGTCGTGTTAAATTTCTCTTCAGAAATACCATAACGGGTATAGAACTTGGCCAATTGTGCCTGTTCTAAAATTGGACGCTGCTTGTCATGAATATCATGGAATAACTGTAAATGTGCTTTTTGACGCACACCCAGGGCTTCTGAAACATAATAAGCACGTGCAGCCTGTTCCCAAAGCGGGTTCATTGCAGCAGGTGTACGTACAAAACGGATATCTTTGGGTAATTTTTTCAACCAGTCCTGCATATGCGGTTCCAACGTGAAACAGTGACCACAGCCATACCAGAAGAATTCACGTACCTCAATTTTGCCCGGTTTTTCGACTTTGACTGGTTTTGCGACCACCTGATAGTCCTGACCTGCCACAAAATTGGCCATAGCACTACCTGAAAAGGCCAAAACAGATGCGGCAACAGCTCCTAAAAGGAATTTTTTCATTGGGATTATCGTCCTCTAAATCATTATGCTTAGTGTATGGGTTCACTATAAATCAATTATGCCGGTTCCGTTTTCATGCTGCGAACTTTTGTGCTATCAGAACCGCTACATTAAAGTATGCGACTGATTTTAAGTCAGTTAATATGGCCATTCGACCGCTATGTGTTTTTAGATAATCACAAAAGTTAAACTTTGAGTAATAAAAACGGTTATAATTTCTACGATTAAAACGTAGTGGTCAAACCTACAGTAAATATTAACTTCTTACTATTCTCTTCAGTAACAGCCGCGTGGCTCTGAGAATGATCTTCTGACATACAATAGTTTCCTTATTCTATTTACGATTAGCTGAGAGACTTGAGTAAGCCTCAATATTTCTGCTAAAAATTGCTTACTATAATTGGTCAAGAAGCTTTCTTTTCATTTATCCACCGGGACAATATTGGTAATAAAACCAACATAAGAAGGGTTGATGAGATAATCCCTCCAATAACCACATTTACTAGTGGGCACTTTACTTTTTTCTCCAATTCCAATGCCTCCCTAACTAATTAGAGAGTTTTAAGCATTATTACATGAATCTTTCCAGTACTATTGTTGCAAATATACTAAGTTGCATATTTATTCCTGCCTATGTATAGGAGCATATGTAACCCTAAAGTTTAAAATAGTCTTTTCGGATTATTTAAAAATTTGAAAATGGTAAAGAATAAATTAAAAACAATAAATATATTTATCATTCGATTTAAAAAAATTAATTAATCTTAGTTACACCATACTAAAAATAACTAATTTTTAGTTTTCCTAGTTATATGTGCTTCATTATAATTTTGAATTAATTCTCTTCACACCCTTTGCTTTTTTCATTGTTAATTATTTCTAAATTTTTCTCTAAGAAACGAAGTCCCCCATCAGCAAAACTACTGGTTGAAAAAACTATAGTAAAAATAACTAAAACAATCTTCATATATATATTATTGAATCTAATCATATCTTGGACCAAAAAATAATTTCTTCATATACTAATTCCTAGATATATACACCTAAATGACAACCAAATTACAAATTTGTAATTTGGTTAAGGTTTGTCCTAAAAAAAATAAATTAATACTATTTTAACAAAGATAAGTCGTTGCTGAAAAATTTGAATTGTAAGGGATTTAATTATTGCTAAATCAAAAATTTATAGGCCGGAAACTTTGTGATTCTTTGCTTTCTGCACTTATTATTTAATCAATGTTTCACGATTTTCATCGTGAAACTAAGTCTATTCGCAAATTTCAATGAGTTACTCACTGTCTTTTAAATAGCGGTATACCGCCTGGCGACTAATTCCAAATGCCTGGCCTAATGCCATTTTTGAAGGGTACTTCCCCTCCTTCCATGCCTGCCGTAAAGCTTCAGCTTGGTCGGGTTTTAATTTATGTACCCGGCCTTTGTACTTTCCTTGAGTAGAGGCTAGTTTAATTCCTTCCTTTTGCCGTTCTAAAATGATCTCACGTTCGAACTGTGCAAAAGCACCCATCAGTTGCAGCATCAAATTATCCATCGGAGTGGATTGGGCCGTAAAAGTAATATTTTCTTTTACAAACTGGATGGCGATCCCTCGTTTGACCAGTTTATCTACTTCAGTGACCAAATCTTTTAGGCTTCGCGCAAAACGATCCATGGAATGTACAACAACTTGATCGCCTTCCCTGACATAGTTCAACATTTCCTGAAATTTAGGTCGATCGGTATTTTTACCTGAAGCGCGATCAACAAAAATTCGATCGACTTCAATTCCCTCAAGTTGACGTCCCGTATTTTGCTCGACTGAACTGACCCGGACATAACCTACTTTTTGACCTTTCACTTTTTCATGCCCCAATTGGATAAAAATGAACAATTTCGTAAATTATAAATCTTTAATACCAAAGTTACATGTTACTTATGATTAAAAATCATTTAAATGAGACATGCTTTTACGAACTTTTAGATTGTCACTTTAGGGTATACTCTATGAATACATACTTTAGACAAAGATTTGGGCTTTATCGTCGTCATGCGAATTATTGTTGGTCATTTACGACTGATAGTTTGTCATTGAACGACACACTAGTTGTTATTGATAAAAAACCGCCATATTATCTATTGGCGGTTTTTTCATGATTCTTAACTTATATTTTCTAATTTTTATAACTTGATTCGCATTTTTCTGGAACTCATAAGAGACTGGGGATTCTTCATACATATACCCATCTAAAAGGGCACTGTTGCAAATAGGCTGACATGATAAGCTAAATATCTTATTTATTTCGAGATACAGCAGATGAATCCCTTCCACGGTCGGCACTTTCAAGGTGAAATCATTCTTTG
>NZ_JBBCWZ010000095.1:0-8291 GCF_037145695.1 Acinetobacter sp. USHLN143 | reverse complement strand
TAAATTTGTTTAAAAAGTAGTCGATTTTGCGATTTTTTAAATTTTATCAATGCTTGAATGCTTAAAATTATCCACATTTTTTGTGGATAAAATTTAGGCTATTTTGTACGCCTGGGCTTACGTAAATTCCGGTTCTTTACGGCTGTCCAGGAGAGGTGAATTTTCCTATGATGAACTCATCGGGAACAGGAAGTTCCATACAAGAATAACAATAGATAAGCACAAGGACTGTAAGGTACGACAGGAGTTATACCGAGCGAACCAATACGAAAAACCCCGGCAGGATGCCGGGGTTTTTTATTACCAAAATTTGATTCGCATAATTCATAGTATGTTAATTTTAGTAAAACGAATAAAATATAATTATAATATCAACCTATTAAAGAACTTGAGATAAATAAATTGAGTGTATTTTCATTATTTTCAAAAAGACAAAAAGAATTACGGGGAGAAGTACCCGATGTTTATCAATATAATGAAATCTCCAACAAACTTCGTGTACAAATTATTCATATAGTAGAAGAGAGTTTTGGCAACGATAATAACAGTCATGTTGCTAATCTTTATAAAGAGATACATCAAATACTTTGCAAAGAGTACGGAAAATTTTCTCTTGGGAATAAATATGATAGCGATAGAGAAGCAATTTTCAATTTTTTCTTAAACGAAAAAAATTATGAGTATGTCTTAGATATTATCGAAATATTTTTTAGAGCCATACAATTCGTTGTTAAAGAATCTCCCCACAATTTTTACTCTCGTAAACAAGAGCCAGATGATGCAATTAATGAATTAAATATAAGATTCAAAGAAGCTGGACTTGGATATCAATTTGAAGAAGGTGAGCTAATTAAAGTTGATTCACAATTTATACACTCCGAAGTAGTAAAACCTGTTCTTGAGCTTCTTGGAAAAAATAAAGATTATCGAGGAGCCTCTGCTGAATTTTTAGCGGCTCATGAACACTATCGACACCAACGATATAAAGAATGCCTAAATGATTGCCTTAAATCCTTTGAAAGTTTAATGAAGTCTATCCACAAAAAACATTCCTGGACCTTTAACCAGAATGATACTGCTAAAAAATTAATTAACGGGTGCTTAACTAATGGATTAATTCCTCAGTATCTTCAAAATCAGTTTTCTTCAATAAATATTTTACTTGAAAGTGGTGTACCAACAATTCGGAATAAAGAAGGTGGTCATGGACAGGGGCATGAAGTTAAAAAAGTTCCTGAATATCTAGCAAGCTATGCACTTCACTTAACGGCTACAAATTTATTATTTTTAATCAAATGTGAAGAAAATTTTATTAACTAATTTCAACTCTTCTAGTTTAGATAAAGGCTAAGTCAATTTTTAGCCAATCTAGTACGCATATACTCACATGAAACCCGGCCCTTTGCGGCTAGGCGATCAGACTGTAACTTCCTATTATGGTGACATAGAGAGCAGGAAGCTCCATACAAGAATAACAATATACAAGCACAAGGACTGTAAGGTACAACAGGAGTTATATTGAACGAATCAATACGAAAAATCCCGGCAGGATGCCGGGATTTTTTATTGATGAAATTCTATATATTAATTAGTCGAATACTTGACCGTTTTTTAGCTTATTAATACTTTTAAACAAGTAAAAAACAGCTAAAACAATAATAATAACGGGTATAAAACTTATTTCTAGTTTAAGAACTTTATTTAAGCCGGATACTAGAAAAGCTATACCGAATAGTATCTCTAAACCATCATATCCAATATTTTTAAAAGACTTAACGATATTAACTAAAAGAATTAATATACCAGCAATGATAAATAAAAATCCTTCAGGAAATATATTTGGAATTAAGTAGGAAATACCAAAAAATATTAAGAATATAGCTAAGCCAATTGCGCCATATGCAGTTGGTTTGTCTGATGGATTACTATTTTCTAATTTATCGTTCATGTTTCCCCCATATTTTTTATTAATCTTATAATTAAGAAGGCTCTAAAAGAGCCTTCTTTTTTAACGTAAAGTTGTTAAAAGTTTTTCTGCACCTGCTGCAAGAAAAGAAGATCTTGATTTAAATTTCGGATCTTTAGCTACTAACTCATCAATTATATGAATTAGCCTACTTGGTAAAGAAACATTTACCTTTTCTGTCTTACCCATATATTTTGAAATATCTATATCTAATAGATACCATGCAAATCCTTTATATTCAGGATCATTTATATATACAGATAAATCTTTAGCAGTAGGAATTTCCTCATTTTCTTCAACTAAGCCTTCAAGATGAAATGCAATGACTTCATGTGCATTTTTGATAGCTTCGTCTAGAGTATCACCAGCAGAAAAACATCCAGGAAGGTCAGGGACAACCACACCAAAAGCTTGTTCTTCGTTGCCCATTTCTATTGCAACTGGAAAAAACATAGCATTCTCCTGATAAGTTTTTTTAGATAACACGCTAAATTTACTTAAAAAATTTAGATACAAATTAAGATTTAGCAACTTCTAAAAGTTAAACAAAATCTTTCTTCATGATTCGATAAAACCACTAGATTATTTGCCCACATTTCGTACTCCTTATAATAGTAAATAAACAACTTTAGTAACCTAGGTAGGAATAGAGCGGGTCATTTAAGACCCGCTTGCTTCAAGATATTGTTCACAGTCCCTATGGGGATATCCTTTTTAGGATGTGTCACCGTAACAAGTCCCTTTTTAGTTGGATGTTTGAATTGGTGATGATCTCCACGGCAACGGCTTTCAATCCAACCGTCCTGTAACAACATCTTGATTAGTGCTCGACTATTCATAATAGGCCCCAATCAGTTGTTGTTGTTGGAACCGATTATAACCCCAGAGTTATAATTTTGTCAATAACCCCAGGGTTATAAAAATAGTAATTCCTGATTAAGAATTAATCAATGAATGGTAATATTACTTAACATAAAATCTCTTATACGCAATCAAAAAAGTGAGGTAAAAACCTCACTTTGTATAAAGCCAAATGAATGGATATTTCCTAGAATTTTAATTAATAAAAGTTATCACGGTAGAAGTTATAAGTAGTATTGTGGCGATCAATGTTAAGTAGATGCATGATTTACTCATTGATTGATCATCTACTTTGAAAAAGTTCTTTATTGGATCCTTCCAACCAGTCATTTGACTCCAAGGATACCAAAAACATAAAAAACCCAAAGTACTTAAAATTCCGGCTAAATCAAAACTCTTGGATAAGCCAAATAGACTTATGGCAACAGATGCTGCACCTAAGACAAAACCAAACCAAGATTTAATCAAGGGAGCCTTGGGAGAAGTTATTGATAAATTATTCATATTAGAGTTCTACATTAAAGATTAAATAACTTTCTGTCTCTTTCATCCGTCAAATACCGGTCCATCTGAGCGATCAATTTAGCCCGTGCCTGTTCATCTTCTTCAGTGATTTTTAGCATACAGGATCCGATTAGAATTTTGCGTCTAGTATCATCTTTACGAGTCTGTTGTTTCTCTTTAGCACGTTCTCTTGCTAGTGCTGCCTGTCTTTGAGCCTTTAACTGCTTTAGCTTTTCTTCCTGGGCTTTAATTTTGCTGTCTAGTGTTTCAGTAATGCTCATTAATCTAATACCATCATCCTGGGAAACCATCCCTAACATAAGCGCACTTGAATATGCATTCAAGGTGCTATATGTATAGTAATGTTTTCCTCGAAGAGCGCACTTATGCAAACTTCGTTTGCAAGTCCGATTGGGGTCTCCCCAATACCCCGACAACCGTATCCACGGTTGTATTTCACTACGTGAAAATTTAAAAGCGAAAAATAGGCATGGCGATTTACCACTTTTCAGTCAAAACCGTAGCACGATCAGCAGGGCGTTCCGCTACTGCTGCGATTGCCTATCGGGCAGGTGAAAAGATCTATTGTGAACGTGAGGGCCGAGAACATGATTACAGCCAAAAAACAGGTGTGGAATATAAAGAAATTTATTTACCCGAAGGCGCACCAGAACATTTAAAAAACCGGGAAAGACTCTGGAACGAAGTTGAACAACGGGAAACCCGAAAAAACTCGACAGTTGCCCGAGAATTTGAAATCGCTTTTCCAAGTGAATTAAATCAGGAACAACGCCTGGCCATGCTCGAAGAGCTATGCGCCAGTATCGTGGACAGACATCAGGTGGCCGTCGATGCCTGTATTCATGCACCGCATACTGGATCTGGTAGTGATGAACGCAATTATCACGCGCATATCCTGATGAGCACACGCAAACTTACTCCGGAAGGCTTCACCGAGAAAACCCGGGAACTGGATCAGAAACACAGTGGAGAAATCGAACACTGGCGCGAACACTTTGCCGATATCTGCAATATGCACCTGGATCTGGCTGGATACACTGCCCGAGTCGACCACCGCAGCTACAAAGACCAGGAGAATGGTTTAGAAGCCACGCTGCACGAAGGGCCGAAAGTCACCGAACTGCGCCGAAAAGGGATTGAGACCGAAATCAGCCGAAGCAATGACGAAATCAAACAGAGAAATCAGGCTCAGTTGCAATACGGCAAAAATATGGATCTGCTGATTGCTGAAAATGAGATCAAACTCAATACACTAAAAACTGAACAGCAGATCCAAATCAAAAATAGTGCTAAAACGCCACCAATTGACGAAAAAGCCCTGTTTGAAGAAAAACAGAGGGAAACCCTTGGCAAAGTGCTAAATCGCGAAATCAGCGCAAAAGACGCGAATCTAGACCTAGAATTTATGCAGGATGTTTTTAAAAAGGCAGAAAACACCTTGGGCAAGATGCAAAAGCATAAAAATGAGTTTAGTCAGCAGCTCGCCCAAGACATTTTGAAAAACAGACTGAAACAAAGTCATGACAAGTTGCAAAGTCTGGTCGATCAACACAATGAATTAACCCAGAACAAACCCTTACTGTTTGGAAAAAAAGCCTGGGAAGCCCAACGTGACGAGGTTTATCAGGAACACAAAAAGCTAAAAGGTCAGCATGAACACCAGAAAAAACATGGTGTGAAGGATTTATTGGAAAATGAAAAGTTCAAAGAACATGCCTGGAAGCAGTACCAACAACAACATCCGGCCAAAGCCAAGCAATACCAGACTCTATACTCAACCTATCAAGTCATTAAAAAATGTGTGAATGAGATCAAAGCAGAACAACAGCTGAAACTCAGACAAGAACAACAACTCAAAGCACAGCAACATGCGCCTAAAATGAAATCTCGTGGCATGAGTCGCTAAACAGAGCGAGTGTCTACGAGCGAACTGAGAAAATTTGCCCTTTCCTTTCCCTGATTACAAGCTCCCTATCCATCAATCACCTGTATACCAGAGCATCCCGCATGGGTGCGAACTTTCCAAATTTGATTCTTAAATCGAGCGTAGCGAGAAAAAAAGTTCATGAGCGCAGCGAATTCCGAGTTGCTTTTGCTTTTTTTAAAAGTCACGAAAACGTGAACCAAAAATTGCCCCGACGAATCGAGCGAAAGCGAGATTCAATAGAGTTTGAGCGAAGCGAAAACCAAGGGCAATTTTTCATTCCCTGGGCTTTTAATTATTTTTAAGCTTTTAAATGCTTTTAGATAGCCTGTAAACCTGAATTTATAAGGCTTTGAGAGATTATAAAACGAGGTTTACCTTGCATTAAAACGAGGTTTACCTTGCATTAAAACGAGGTTTACCTTGCATTAAAACGAGGTTTACCTTGCATTAAGCGAGTTGATAATATAACCTCGTCTTATTGACTTAAAAATATAAATTTTTCATATGAAAACCGAACTAATTGTCAAAGATAACGCTTTAATTAATGCTAGTTATAACCTTGATCTAGTAGAACAACGATTAATTCTTTTAGCTATCGTTGAGGCCAGGGAATCAGGTAAAGGGATAAATGCTAATGATCCATTAACAGTTCATGCTGAAAGTTATATCAATCAATTTGGTGTACATCGAAATACTGCTTATCAAGCCTTAAAAGATGCTTGCGATGACCTATTTGCAAGACAATTCAGTTATCAAAGTCTTAGTGAAAAAGGTAATGTCATTAATCACAAGTCAAGATGGGTAAGCGAGGTTGCTTATATTGATAATGAGGCTGTCGTTAGACTTATTTTTGCTCCTGCTATTGTGCCTTTAATAACTCGATTAGAAGAACAATTTACAAAGTATGAGATACAGCAAATAAGCAATTTAACGAGTGCTTATGCTGTTCGCTTATATGAAATATTGATTGCGTGGCGTAGTACCGGAAAAACGCCTCTTATAACTATCTACGATTTCAGACAAAAAATAGGTGTACTCGAGACTGAATACAAAAGGATGTACGATTTTAAGAAATATGTTTTAGACATTGCATTAAAGCAAGTAAATGAACATACCGATATTAATGTCAAAGTTGAACAACATAAAACCGGCAGATCCATTACGGGCTTTTCATTTAGCTTCAAACAGAAAAAGTCAGCAACAAATACAGCCAATGACATTAGTCAGGACAAAGAGCTAAAAATCAATTTGACTGATGCACAACGATATTTATTTGCTAGTAAATTATCAGAACTTCCTGAGATGGCTAAACTTTCACAAGGTAATGAAAGCTATGAACAGTTTGCTGCTCGGATTGTAACCATGCTACAAGAGCCAAATAAATTAAAAGAATTTATGCCATTACTTCGAAAAGTCGGCTTTCAATGAATGATGTCAATTGACATAGTAAAGTTAACAATCAACTATTAACACTATTTGAAAACTGGTTTACATAATGAAAAAACTGTCAGTTTCAGAACTAGCGAAATTATATGGATATTCAAGACAAGCTGTATATGCCCATATAAAGAAAGGAAATTTATCAAAAGGATCGGATGGATTAATTGACTTTTCAGAAGCCTTGAGAGTTTTTGGGGAACCACAAAAAAGCAATTCTAGTGTCAACCAAAGTCAATCAACTAGTAGGCATAACTTAACAGAAGTTGACTCGCTAAAACGTCAAGTTGACATGCTGGAAAGACAATTAAATCAGGCAATACAGAGAGAAAATCAATCATTAGAACGTGAATCGTTTTATCAAGAACAGATTGAGGCCATGCAGCGCCTACTGGAAGCTCCAAAAGCCAATATGACTACGTTTACCGATCATAAATCTGAACAGGATATAGCAACAGATTCTCGGCCACAGACTGAATCGAACTATGACGGATTGACTACTCCAGAGAACAAATGCATCCCTGTTCCAGAACATATTGAGCCTACACCTAAAAAGAGAGGCTTCCTGAGCCGTTTTTTCCTTCCTTACGGTTAACCAGGACTCCACTTTTTTGATGAGCCAATTTCAGTGCAAGCACATGAAATAATGACTCCTCAAAAAACCGGATGATGTTTATTAAAACTGAATAAAATCGTGGAACATTGCTTATTTATTAAGCGTGGAACACTAAAAAAGATAAAAAAAGCCCGAACAGGGATGTTCGGGCTATCAACTAGGAACTACAGCGTTGAATTTTCAAGAGAATTATAACGCATTTCGTATAAGGTGTATTATGTTAATAATATAAATTCTTAAAAGCGTATTGATTTAATAATAGAAAAATTATCAGAGTAGGGTATGTGTAAAGTAAACGTTCAATTATCAACCAATAATAATTGAAGATTTATATCTTATATTTGTTAATTTTGTTAATTTTGTTAATATATATCTACCAAATTAATAATGTATTAAGTTAAATAATATGCTAAGTCAACATCATCATTTTTTAAAAAAACTTTCGATCAGTGATGCTGCTATAGCGTATAGAAAACCTCGCTCGACTATACTTAAATATATAAAAAGCGGAGATTTCGAACTTGACTACAATAACTTAATTGAATATAGCCAGTTAGTTAAAAAATTTGGTGAAATTACTGCCCCTATACGGGACGAAAGAGACCAACAAATCAAAAAACTAAAAGATGAAGTTATGCATTTAAAAAAACAACTTAATTTTTTTAAATATACTTCAATCTCAAACAAACATAGATTATTAATTTCTCATAAAGACTCCATTTAACATAATGGCGGTTATACGAAGTACACTTGTATATTAATATAAATATCAGATACTTATTCAAAGCATAAAAATCTAAAAACAATAAAAAAGCCGATTTTGAAACAAGTCGGCTTTTTTATGAGCGGTTTTGATAGTTCTTGCCAATAAATTTGTTTAAAAAGTAGTCGATTTTGCGATTTTTTAAATTTTATCAATGCTTGAATGCTTAAAATTATCCACATTTTTTGTGGATAAA
>NZ_JBBCWZ010000094.1:0-8316 GCF_037145695.1 Acinetobacter sp. USHLN143 | reverse complement strand
AAGTTTAAATATGAACACCCCGAATCAGATGTATGAGCAAACAAAAACCGAGCTAATTGCTTAACTCGGTTTGAAGTGGAATACTGTCAATCTATTTCAGGACAAGACAAATGAAAGAATCGGTCTACTTGGGAAGCTGATCTTGTTCAGCCGGATGCATCGATTCGATCAGGTCATGTTTATTGAATTGTTTGTACTCTGGTTTTGCTTCATAATCCCGCCAGGCTTCTTTCATCTTGTCTTCAGAGATATCATCTAAAGTAATGCCTTCGCTTGGCGTTGGAGTCGCATCAAACTTCAATGTTGTCATATCTGTGCTCCTATTCTCAATTTTCCTTTGTCTTCAACATAGCACTTTCCGCAGGAGTTGCAAGGGCAAAATCGATACAAATAATCCAGTTTAATTTTTCTTTTAGTACGTTCTCATCTAAAATATAGCCGCATATCGTTTTGATCATTTTTTCCCGATTTAAGTTTTGGAGTTTCCCCTATGTCATACCGCACTTTATCCCAGTTTTTACAACAACAAAGCGGGAATCTCACACCTGAACTTGCACAAGTTATTGAAACGATTGCAAACACTTGCAAAGACATTGATCAATTACTGCAAAAAGGTGCTTTAGCGGGTGTATTGGGAAGTGCACAGCATGAAAACGTTCAAGGCGAAGAGCAAAAGAAGCTGGATGTCATTTCTAATGACTATTTGATTGATGCCTTGCAGCAACATCCAAATGTGGGTGGTTTGGCCTCAGAAGAACTGGATGAATTCACCCCTGCACAAGAAAATGGTCAATTTCTGGTATTGTTCGATCCATTAGACGGTTCAAGCAATATCGACATCAATATGTGTGTTGGTACCATTTTTTCGATTCTTCCTGCAAAAAATGCCGTGACTCAGGCAGAAGACTTTATGCAAGCCGGTGTTCATCAGGTAGCTGCAGGTTATGTGCTTTATGGTCCATCGACCATGTTGGCATTGACCGTCGGCGCAGGCGTAGTGTTCTTTACCTATGACCCTGAGACTCAAGAATTCCTACTGACTTCTGAAGCAATTCAGGTAGCTGCAGATACTAAAGAATATGCGATCAATGCGTCGAATCAACGTCATTGGGAAGCACCCGTACAGCGTTATATCGATGAATTGTTAGCAGGCAAAACCGGTCCTCGTGAAAAAGACTTCAATATGCGTTGGGTTGCTTGTATGGTGGGCGACATTCACCGTATTCTTTGCCGTAGCGGTATCTTCATGTATCCATATGACCTTAAAGATCCGGCTAAAGCTGGCCGTCTGCGTTTAATGTATGAAGCTAACCCAATGAGCATGCTCATGGAACAGGCTGACGGTGCATCAACTACAGGTCGTGTGCGTATTCTTGAGATCGAACCGACAGATCTACATCAACGTGTGCCAGTGATCATTGGTTCTAAAAACGAAGTTGATCTTGTGACCAGCTACCACAACTAATTTTTATAGCGGTAGTCGATATTGAATCGGCTGCCGTGGATTATATCTCCCATGCCAACTTTTTTTCTTGATTCAAAAGACAATCCAAAGATTAAACACTTACGTGGTTTAATCGAACAAAATACTTATCGTAAAAAACAAGGTCAAACGGTTTTAGAAGGCACGCATCTGTCTCTTGCCTGGCTACATGAAAACCGTAAAATTGATTCGATTTTCACCACTGAACATGCACTTTCACATCCTGATTTCGAGAAAATTCTTGCAAAATACACAGGTATGGTCTTTGTTCTGAGCGAGTCTTTATACAAAGATTTAAGCACCTTAGGAACATCTTTAGCCTGTTTAGCTGTGGTCACTCTACCGACAGCAAATTATGCATTGGATTTTAAAGCAGACACTTTGATTTTGGAAAATGTACAGGATCCGGGTAATGTAGGCACCCTGCTTCGCTCTGCTGCTGCTGCCGGTATTGAACAGATTGTATGTACCAAAGGTTCTGCATCACTCTGGTCACCACGCGTATTACGTGCCGGTATGGGTGCACATTTCACACTGCAAACCTTTGAAAATATTGTGCTTGAACAAATTCTTGAGCAATTTCAAATCCCTGTCTATGTGACTAGCTCACATCGCGCTGAAAGTCTGTATTCAAAAGACTTACGTAAACCTTGCGTGTGGATTCTGGGTAATGAAGGCCAAGGCGTGTCTGATTATGCGATGCAACATGCTGAAGCCGTTAGCATTCCGCAACCTGGAGGTCAGGAATCACTGAATGTCGCAATTGCCGGTTCGATCTGTTTCTTTGAAATGGTACGTCAACGTATCTAATTAGGGATTTAGGTTACAGTGTTTTAATACGGCCCTGCCCGTGTATAAAATAGATTAAACTACAAAAATAATAAACTTAATTGTCAACCAAACCAGAATTCCCAACGTTATATGATTATGAACTTGGGAATAATGGTGGGTGTCCAATGACAGGATTTTCCATCTCTATGGATTTAGCACCAAAACAGCTGCAAACACATGATGTAAGTATTCTGAAGAGTACGGCTGAAGCACGTCTGAAGAATTTCATGCAGGATGTGACTGGGCGTGCTTTGGTGATGATGGAAAGTGCAACTCAAGGTCATCATGGTATTGCCATGGATCTGGTTCAGGAAGCTTTCATTTCCTTACACAAATCCTATGCAGAAAAAAGCACTGAAGAATGGTATCCCCTATTTTATACCATTCTCAACAACAAGTTACAGGACTGGCGCCGTAAAGAGTCACGGCGTGGTCAAATATTCTCATTTTTCAAAAAAGTCAGTCTCGATGACGACGAAATTGAATTCGATGATGCCGTCGATGAATCAACACCAACGCCTCTGGACTTTCTCGATCAGGCAGTTACTGCTGAAGAAATCCAGGAAGCGATTGCAAAATTGCCTGTGCGTCAGCAGCAGGCATTTATGCTCAGAGCCTGGGAAGGATTTGATACGCATACCACCGCACAAATTATGAACTGCACAGAAGGCAGTGTAAAAACCCATTATCACCGTGCTATCCAAGGTTTACGCGCCTCCTTAGCACATTTAAATCCATATCTGGGAGGGTCATCCGAATGAATCAAGATGATTTCTTAAAACAAGTAACTTCCAAACTTGATGGACTGGCACAACAACATAAAGACAAACCTGTTGTCATGCACCATGTTCTTGAAGAAATTCAGGATTCAAAACATTCACGCTTTGCATTTCTAAAAATGTCTGGCTTTGCTTTGGCAGCTGCGATTGCAGGCGTTGTGGTATTACCGAATCTTTCGGACCATAACGAGCCGCAAACTCAAATGGTGTCAGTCCCAAAACTGTCTCCGCAAATGCTTGAAGATTTAGAAATGTTAATGGTTTTAGGTGAGGACAAAGTTCCACATGGCAGCTAAAAAATTGGTGATTGCTTTTTGTGCGTTCAGTTTTCTGCAAACCAGCTTTGCAGGATTTGAACGTTTTTGGCTATTTTCCAAGGATGCGAATACCCAAGTAACTGATACTTGGGATAGTCTCTCTGATTCTGAACAATTGGCACTGATTAAACGCTACCAATCTCTAAAAGAAATTCCCGAACAACAAAGTGTCAGCTTGCAGCAGCGCATGGACTGGTTTACCCAACTCCCTGATGCGGAAAAACAGAGAATGCGTGAGACTTGGCAAATGATGAGCAGTCAAGAACGCAAAGAACTGGGCGCACGTATGCAAAAAGCGTCTCCTGAGCAACGCCTTGCCATTCGCGAAGAATACATTCTCAAATATCAGCAAGTGACTCAGCAGCCTAACTTGCATTAAACACTTAATATAAAAAGCCTCCATATGGAGGCTTTTTTGATGTTTCAATCATATTTTATTTTCTTAAGCGGCGATAACCTGCAAGCCCTAATAACCCCAGTAGCCCCCACATTCCAATTGCCCCACCACCGCTTGAGGACGTATTCGTATTTTTAACTGTATTACGTAACAAGATTGTTGCTTTTTCTGACATTTTTTCATCAGCATCAAAAATCGCATAATCCATGCTGTAATTTGCCTGGCTTAAATTATTTTTTACGCTAAATGTCAGCTGCCCACCATAACAGGTCTGATTTTGATAGGTATCAGGACATGCTCCTTGTCGCTCTGCCTTCAGTGAAACTCCTGCAGGCAGCTTAACAATATGAATCGGGATCTCTTTTCCATCTTTATCTTGATAAAAAGCCGACTTTCCTGATGGTAGAGGCCCATCTCCATCATCACTATCATTTTCAAGCGGATTTACAGTCACTGTAAGATTATTCTCTGGACTAAGCCGATATTCATCATCTTTTGCAATTGGTGCAATGTTGTTAAAAGCTGCTCTTAAGAGGCCAGCACTGCTCGCACC
Organism: Acinetobacter sp. USHLN143; assembly: GCF_037145695.1. GTDB lineage: Bacteria > Pseudomonadota > Gammaproteobacteria > Pseudomonadales > Moraxellaceae > Acinetobacter > Acinetobacter fasciculus. The sequence goes on along the minus strand of NZ_JBBCWZ010000094.1, from coordinate 3,956 downwards.
TGTAGCCTGGTCTTTAAGTGTATAACTACAGAACTCCATATCAACCGAACTGGTCTGCTTACCATCAGTGCGATACATCATGATCCGGTTTAAATCAGGTTTCCACTCACATTTAAGATTTGGATCATTGGGATTTCCTTCCACAGTGGTCGAATTACCAGTACCAATTAACTTACCAACACCTAAAGTTTTTACACTGACCTCATAATTTTCTGAATTTAAGGCTTTAATTTGAATCTTATCATTGGTTAGAGTTTCTTGAGGCATAGCCAAGATAAAAGGATTAATATAGATTGCACGATATTTCTGATATTGCTTGGTATATTTAAGCAAATCCTGATAACTTTTCAATTCTTCCTTTAAACCAGGAAGCTCATTTTCTGGAGTATTTTTATCAGCAATGATTTCTTCGAGATCATCTATATTCTCCTGATAAAAGTCATTGAGTTCTACCAAACTCTTATTTTGCAAGTCCGTAATATCGGCTGCAGTCAAACGTCGGATTTCAACTGAGCCGATCTCGCAAGTATTTTTTGCACTTGGATCAAATGTTAATGTGGATCCAATCACACGATCAATACCACGCTGGTCTTGTTCAATACAGCCACTCACCCCGATATCTACCAAATCCGTTGCGGTCTGATTATCACGCGGGTAATACAGCCCTAAATAGCGATTATCAATAGCAGACTCAATATAATTTGTTAATAAACTGCTGATTATATTGTTAGAGACATCAAGATTATTTGAAGTAGTATCTTCGTCTAATTCTGGCAATACGCAACGTGATGGCCCAGTCGTTTGAATTGCATTTCGAATTGTAGAAAATTCAACACGTTGTGCCTTGGTCGGATTTCCCTGATTTAAGGCATATTCACAAGACAGGCCTTGGTTAAAGGCTAAAATATTGAAATTAAAATACCTAAACCCGGTATTGTCATAAAATAAAGTAGATTGGGCTGTATTTTCAACAATAGTATTACTTAATGCAGTTAAACTGGAGAATTTACTGAGCGGACGATTAACTTCATTCGTCATACGCACAATATGTCCTGTGGTACTGGCAGTATTCTTCGCAATAGTAGAGTTAACAATTTCTACTGTGGCATAGCCACAAAAATCAATAATACTGTTAGCAGTGTCTGAACCATTTTTAACAATACTACTGGAATTAATTTTCACATTGGTTTGAGTTGTACCTAAATTTCCCTGACAATCCATCGCCAGAACACTACCATATGAACTCGCCTGATTTTTTTGAATCAAAGAATCCTGAATGACAATATTCCTTTCCGTATTCATTGCTACACTATAAATCGCACCACCTTCTGCAGCTGCTCGGGAATTTACTATTTCACTGGTATTAATACTTAAAGGCCCTGCTACATAAAAAGTACCGCCATTACCTTTATCCAAGGTATTTATTGCTGCATAGCCATCCTTTAAGATCAGATGATGAATTTCCAGACTGGATTGGCTGGCCATACTATTAAATAATCTGGTTTTCCCCTGGCCTGAAATAGTACTTTTTAAAGCCTCCCGGGTTGGATATAACAGCGTAATCGGACTACGACTAGCATAGTTAAGCGGAGTTTTCCCATAAATTTTGAGCGCTGACTCTACGATCAGCTCTTTATCTAATTTGTACTCGCCTGCTTCAAGCTGAATCACATCTGCAGCTGAACCATCCAATCGAAGCGTACGTCCTACATTACATCCGCCATAAGATTTATCCAGTTTTGCAGTTTTAATGGCTTCTCGCAAAGAACAGGCATTATTATTCTCGCCATCTTCATCAGCAAAAGTAGTTACATATATCGTTTTATCTTCGGCTGCCATCAAACTCATGGCAGATAAAATCATGGCCGCAAGCAGTCCTTTTTTATAATTTTTCATGATTTTTCCTTAATCTTTTAATCCACGGCGTAAACCTATTAATCCGAGTAAAATCAGTAGCCCACCACCACCCCATGAGCCGCCTGAAGTTTTGACTGCTTTGTCTTCCATTTCATTTTTTGGCTCCTGAACAATTTGAGTAGTAATAGTCAAATAAGGTTTACTTTTATTAAACCGTGTCGATGAGGTCACCACTTGTAGTTCGAAAATATCTGCTCCATGCCAGGTAGAATCCGGGGTATAAACGACATTGCCATGAATATCGATGATTGTTTTACCCTTGGAAGCTGTTTTGGTTTGTACCACTTTCAAACAGCCATCTTGCCAAGGCTCCCCCGTCGGATTCTGACCAACAATGGCATTACACTGTTCTTTTGGAATTAAATCACTATCTCCCAGATAAGATTCAATTGAAAACTTGGCAATTTCACCCTTTAACAGATCTTGTCCCACCAGACTGCCTGAGATTGGTATCGTGATTTCAACAGCACCACGATCACAAAACAGATTATCCATCAAACGGTTGATCCCGCGCTGATCTGCCGCTTCACATGCTACCGTTGGATTTGCTAAACTCAATCCTGTGCCTCTATTCACAATCGGTGATTCACTCACAAGGATATAGTTCAACAAAATTCGTGGGCGCATATAACCGAGAAATTGTCCTTTAGGAACGCTATATGGACAAAGTATGGCATTATTATTTTCTTGTAGGGTCTGACAAATACCTTCACTTTTATCTGAGGATTCAGCAAAAAGTCGTGTACCATTCCAGAACTGGTTCGGCGCGACGGCATCCCCTACACCACACGAGGCTGTCAGCAGATTATTTTGCGACACAGACTTGTCACCAGTGATAATTTGGCAATCCTGTGTACCATTTCTTAAAATAATACTATTCGCTACATAAGCTCTGCCATACGGCGCATAGATACGTAAAGCAGTATTTTCATTATCAACCATGGTGAGATTATTCAATCCCATCCCGTCCAGGACATTAATGAGTACACCCTTATTTTTTAGTATCGTACTACTTAATATTTCCCCACTAATACCTTGATCTTTACTGGAGTCAGCAAACTGTCCCGCGCTATAAATATTGGTCGCGGAATTATCCAGTGTCTGATTATTTTTAAGTACACTTTGATAAATGAGGAAAGCAGGTAGCTCGCTATACAGGATCCCGCCTCGTTGGGCTTTATTATTTTCGATCAGACTAGTTTTAATTTGTGCACGGCTTGTTAAGTTCTGACCAAACTTGCCAGCATTATAAATTGCCCCACCCAAGTTGGCAGCAGCATTAAATAGACGGTTATATTCTAGAATTAGCTGACCTTTATTATAAATTAGGCCACCTTGTTCAGCACAACTGGTTTTACCACAGCCTTCAAGATCCAGTTCTTTCAAATTTAACTGAACCAATGTATCTGTACTGTTGATCCTGAAAAGGTTATCAGTACCTTTCATTTGAATATGAGCATTATGCAAGCCTAATGCTTTTTCATCCGTACTGAATTCGCCATCACTTTCTGCGACCGCACGGATGGTAAGAGATTTTTTAATCGCGATATGCTGGTTCAACACATAGGTATTTTTTTCTTTTAAAATAATGGTACTGGATGAGTTCTCCCCACCACACCCCATAAAACCTGATTTAGCTAAACCACGGTTAACATACTCAACAGCTTCTCGAAGTGAACATTCCTTGTCATCTTTTTCAATATCTTCTGTAGTGGTTACAATAATATCTGCACTATACGACTGCCCCGCTATACATAGCAAAGCTATGCCTATGCTCTTCTTGAGCATAACCTTCTCCTTAATTTTTATTTCTTTCTTTTTCTTCTAAAGTTGCAGAATCCTTGCAACAGCGAATTATTTTGCCTTACTGTGTCATAGACTGAGTAATTACTCAAGAATTTGGTGGTGTTTCAAAAAGTATGCTGACATTAAATGAAGCCATTATTGATGTAAAAAAAGGTTAAGTCGAAAGCTTTAAAATGGTTTTCAATCTTTTTTGAAAAATTACAACTCCTTCTAAAACCGCGCCTAATTCGATG
>NZ_JBBCWZ010000093.1:0-8334 GCF_037145695.1 Acinetobacter sp. USHLN143 | reverse complement strand
GCTGCAACTTCTCCAAAAAGCTTGAAAATCATTTCAAAGCCTTTGATTTAGTGTTCTTTTATATCAATAATGGATTCGTTTAATGCCAGCATACTTTTTGAAACACCACCCTTGATTTAAAGAGCCTTGATCAGATTCGAGGGAGTAAGGTTGTAAATTGATGTATTTGGGTAAGGCATAGCGCTTGAATGAGCGTCATCTCGTAAGACATTTTGAAATTATATAAAACAGTAACTTAAAAAATAGGGGGAACTGCCGTACTATAAGCGGGATGGAGTAAAGGCAGGATTTAGGGTGAATTTAAAAAATCTAGAAGCATTTTATTGGGTTGTGACTTTAAATAGTTTCAATAAGGCTGCCACAAAATTACAAACGACTCAGCCTGCCGTTTCACAAAAAATCACCTCTCTTGAAAATGATTTAGGTTTTAAAGTTCTCGATCGCAGCTTTCGACAGCTTAAACCCACCCATAAAGGCATGACCCTGTTTAAATATGCTGAAAAGTTTATGCGTTTAGAAACTGATTTGGTGGCTGAGCTGACTGAAAACCAGCATCTAACAGGAACAATTCGTTTAGGTGTTTCCGAGACCATCGTTTATACGTGGTTGGTTGAATATATCGAAAAAGTACAAAAAGAGTTTCCTAAAGTTTCAGTGGAAATTGTGGTGGATTTAACCCCAAATTTGCAAGAAGGTGTGCGTACCGGGGATTTGGACATGGCCTTTTTGTTGGGCCCGACTTTGGCTTTTGAGTGTGTAGAGCAGGCGCTATGTGACTTTGAACTGAGTTTTTTGGCAGCTCCATCTTTTAAAGGTGGTGTGGGCCAAATGCCGTTTAAGGCATTAATGTCTCATACCATTTTAACTTACCCGAAAATTACCTATCCCTATAAAGAGCTCAAGGCCAAAATGAAAGAGCAGGCACTAGATGAGCCGCTTTCAATTACCAGTTATTCGCTTGCGACCTTATTGCGTCTTGCGGAGCAAGGTTTGGGGATCGCCGTTGTGCCGACCTTAACGGCCTTAAAGGAAATTACCGATGGTCGCTTGGAAATTTTAAATACCCCGATCCAGCTCAAAACCTTTCATTTCACCTCGATTTATATGCAAGGAAATGATGCTGCCTTGAAAGAGAAATTAACCGATGTCGCAGTCACTGTTTCTGAAAGCGCAATGAAAAGACTGCTTGAGAAAATTAAAAAATAATTGAGGCGTACGTAGCTTTTTGACAAGCAATGTTTCTTTATCTCAAACCGTAATTTGTTTGAAAAACTATAAAAGCAGCTTATCGTGCGTGATAAGTAAAATTTATCATTAGACTTTTAATAAATAAAAAATAATAAAATACAGTAATTTAGTTTTAATAATGGATGTAAAAAGTCGTATTGTTCATCGCGCTTGCCTATGTTCTTATTTCAAATAGAAGATTTGATCCGCCATGGCTTTGGTTGGGCAACAGGGAATCTTTGTCAGTTTAAGGGATTTAAGAACAGAATTTGTAAGCAAAATGATGTTCTTGGTTCAACTTGAAAATAGCGTTATTAAGCTCAAATGGACGAGGAACGCATTAAATATGTCTTTATTAAAATCTTCTTTTTTATCAGATCGCCAATGGGCCATTGTTGCTTCAATCTTTATGATGGCAACTTCCGCCATGGGACCTGGTTTTCTAACTCAAACTGCGGTCTTTACTGTGAAATTGGGTGCGGCGTTTGGCTTTGCCATTCTAGTGTCTATTTTGATTGATTATGTGGTGCAGCAAAACATTTGGCGTGTCGTAACGCTGACGCAAATGCGTGCCTCGGATATTGCCAATAAAGCCTTGCCGGGCAGTGGTTACTTACTGGCTTTTCTGGTCATTTTGGGTGGCTTTTTCTTCAGTATTGGTAATATTGCAGGTGCGGCTTTAGGTCTCAATGCATTATTTGGGTTAGACACTAAATGGGGCGGCATTTTAAGTGGTGCTTTAGCCATTTTAATTTTTGCTTCAAGAAAAGCCACGCTGGCCATGGATAAAAGCATGATCGTTTTGGGGTTGCTCAAAATCATCTTGATTATCATTGTTGCCGTCATTGTGATGCCACCTGTGGGCCAAGCTGTTCATCAAACGTTTGCACCCGACCAGATTGATTTTGCCATCATCACCACGATTGTTGGTGGAACGGTCGGCGGCTATATCTGCTATGCAGGCGCCCATCGTTTACTGGATAAAGGTGCGGTTGGCCCTGAAAATATTGATGAAGTTGCAAGAGCCGCAACCAAAGGTATTGTGGTTGTAGGCATCATGCGTTATGTGCTGTTTTTAGCTTTCTTGGGTGTGGTGGTAAGTGGCGCAAGTATTGATTTAGCCAGCCATGATGCCAATCCCGCAGCGCAAGCTTTTCAATATGCCGCAGGAACTTTTGGTTATAAATTATTTGGTCTAATTTTCTGGGCAGCAGGGATCAGTAGTACCATTGGCGCCGCTTATACTTCGGTTTCATTCTTTACCGCATTTAAGAAAAACCTCAGTCCAAAGCAAACCAATTACACCACCATTACATTTATCTCTTTAGCTTTATTACTGTATGTCGTACTGGGCGCAACCCCTGCTGGACTTTTGATTTTTGTTGGTGGCTTTAATGGCTTGGTACTGCCAATTGGTTTAACGATTTTTGTTTATGTAGCTGCTTGTCGTAAAGATATGATGGGGAATTATAACTATCCAAAATGGTTACTTATTTTGGGTGTACTCACATGTATGTTGACATGGTGGATGGGCTATATGTCCTTTACTACAGTCTTTAATTATTTAACCAAACTTTAAGCCAGACGATGGTGAAGTGATAAAGGAATTAAGCCATGTTTGTAGATTTAAATAGTGACTTGGGTGAAAGTTTTGGTTCGTGGAAAATGGGCAATGATGACCAAATTCTACCTGTGGTCACGAGTGCCAATATTGCATGTGGCTTTCATGCAGGTGATCCGCTGGGGATTTTAAAGACACTGCGGAAGGCTGTTGAATTAAATGTCACGATTGGCGCGCATGTATCTTATCCAGACCTTGTCGGTTTTGGTCGCCGTAATATGGATGTGTCACGTGATGAGCTGATTGCCGATGTGCTGTATCAAATTTCTGCACTGGATGGTCTAGCTAAAGTGGCTGGTTCTCAAGTGCAATATGTGAAACCACATGGTGCACTGTATAACACCATTGCACACGACCACGCTCAAGCCGCTGCGGTGATTGATGCTATCAAGATGTATAACCCAGAACTGGTTTTGGTGGCACTGGCAGGTTCCCACTTGGTTGAGCAAGCACGTGCAGCAGGCTTAAAGGTTGTATCTGAGGCATTTGCAGACCGTGCTTATAACAGTGATGGCTCATTGGTTTCACGACGTTTGGATGGGGCTGTTTTACATGATTCGGCCTTTGTGGCACGCCGTGTAGTGTCTATGTTGAAAAATGGCGGCGTTGAGTCGATTGATGGTGTATTTACCCCGATTCAAGCGGACACGATTTGCTTACATGGTGACACCGCAGGTGCCTTAGAGATGTCGGCTGCGATTAAAGCTGAACTGTTAAATCATCATATTGAAATTCGCCCCTTTGTTTTAAAGCATCAGGACGTACGCAATGTATAAGGATATCCGAGTCGACTCAGAACAGCTTGAAGCCGCTTTAGCGGCACGTTTAAAAATCCGTGCAGGCTTTGATAAACCAACGGCGGGTATGGCTGCAGGCATGACGCAGGTCAATATGATTTCGGTGCCTAAAGATTGGGCTTATGATTTTCTACTGTATGCACATCGCAATCCGCAAAGCTGTCCTGTTTTAGACGTGCTAGAGGAAGGTGTTTATGCCACAAGACTGGCAGAGAACTCAGATATACGCACCGACTTTCCACGTTATCGCATCTGGAAAGAGGGTGAAATGGTCGATGAAGTCACGGATGCGAGTGACATTTATCATGCGCATCCTGACTTGGTAACGTTTCTAATTGGCTGTAGTTTCTCTTTTGAAACAGCACTGCAAGAGGCGGGCATTGAAGTTCGTCATATCCATGATCAGACCAATGTACCGATGTATTTGAGCAATATTCAATGTCAGCCTGCGGGTCGTATTTCGGGCAATATGGTGGTTTCTATGCGCCCAATTCCATCCCATCAAATCACGGATGCCGTCAAAATTACAGCACGGATGCCAAGTGTGCATGGAGCGCCCGTGCATATTGGACATCCTGAAGGTTTAGGCATTCGTGATGTGAATCAGCCAGACTTTGGTGATGCTTCACGTATTGAGGCTGGGGAAATTCCAGTGTTTTGGGCTTGTGGTGTAACCCCACAAGCAGCGGTGATGAACTCAAAAATTCCTTTTGCCATAAGCCATGCACCCGGTCATATGTTGATTACAGACATTCCTGATCGTGCATGGATAGGTTAAGCAGCACCAAAGAACAATTAAAAGGATAGGCATATGCGTTTTTTATCGGTAAACGCGGATTGTTTTCTTATAGAGCTTGCCAGCTTAGAGGAAACATTGGCGTTGTACAATAAATTGCACACGATGCAATTGAATGGAATTAAAGACTTAGTCCCTGCTGCAAAAACGATTTTGGTATTTTTTAATGAAATCGAGACCACCTTTAAAACACTGGTTGCTTCAATTCAGACTGTAAAAATTGGTTCAGGCGGTGAGCGTAATGCCCAAGAATTGATTATTCCTATCTGCTATACGGGCGAAGATCTTGCTCAGGTTGCAGAGTTACAAGGGCTTTCAATTGCTGATGTGATTTTGAAGCATCGTCAAAGTGTTTGGAATGTGGCTTTTATCGGTTTTGCACCGGGCTTTGCTTATATGAGCAGTCCCGATCGACCTTTTACAGATATTCCTCGCTTAGCTGTGCCACGTAAAAAAATACCGTCGGGTTCTTTGGGACTGGCAGGACAATATTCAGGGATTTACCCGAAAGATAGTCCGGGGGGCTGGCAGCTGATCGGTACGACTGCTGCAAAAATGTGGGATCTAGAGCGTAAAAATCCAGCGCTACTGTTACCAGGAATGACTGTACATTTTGAAGATGTCACACATCAACCGACCACGGTTAGCGTACCACAGCAAGTCACTCGTACAGTTGAACCTAAACAATCCATGCCTGTGTTTACGGTAACTGCACCGAGTCTACAGATGTTGATCCAAGATGAAGGACGTTTTAACCAGACCAAGATTGGTGTTGGTGTTGCAGGGGCGATGGATGTATCGGCGATGCACAGTGCAAATCGAATTGTCGGTAACCCAACTCCGACGCCTGTGATTGAAGTTTTAAATGGTGGTTTGAAAGCCAAAATGCATCAGTCCGCAGTCATTGCGGTTACGGGAGCGATTTCAAACATCCACGTGAAATTTAGTGATGGACAAAAGACTGACTTTGGCAGTTATCAAGCGATTGCTCTTGATGAAGGTGATGAATTTCAGATTCAAGCACCGACGGCAGGGCTGAGGAATTATCTGGCGATTCGTGGTGGTATCGACATGCAGCCTGTGCTGAATAGTGCCTCATTTGATAGTTTGGCCATATTAGGACCAGAACCTCTAAAAATGGGGGATACGGTTTATCAAGGACAGGTTGAAGTTTCAAATATCAGTAATACTGAAATTGCGAAGTTAAACTTGCCCAAAGTCGGCGATGTAGTAGAGCTCGACATTGTGATGGGACCGCGAACGGATTGGTTCGAAGCAGAGAGTATTGAGCGCTTATGTCAGCAAGCTTGGCTTGTGACTAATGAAAGCAATCGAGTTGGACTGAGGCTTTCAGGTGAACAACCATTGCAACGCAAAATTACCCATGAGTTGGAAAGTGAAGGAACTTGTATTGGTGCCTTACAGATTCCACCCAGTGGTCAACCTGTACTGTTTATGAATGACCATCCTTTAACTGGTGGTTACCCCGTCATTGCGGCTGTGGCGAAGCGCCATAGGGATTTGGTGGCACAGATTCCAGCAGGGTGCCAAATCAAATTTAAAAAAATGACCGAATTTACAGATTTTGAGAATGAATGATGACTACTGAAAAATTATTAATTGCAAACCGTGGTGAAATTGCCGTTCGTATTATTCATGCTTGCCGTGATATGGGTATTAGCTCAGTTGCGTTATATGCCGATGACGATATGGACAGTATGCATGTCGAACTGGCGGATGAAGCATGGGGGCTGGCGGGTGCAACTGCACGTGAAACCTATTTGAATATTCCAGCCATTCTTGAGGTTGCTAAAAAATCTAAGGCGACCATGGTGCATCCGGGTTATGGCTTTTTATCTGAACGTGCTGAATTTGCACAGGCCGTAATTGATGCAGGCTTAAAGTGGGTAGGGCCATCGCCAAGCGCCATTGAAAAATTGGGTGATAAAATTGAAGCACGTAAGATAGCTGCTTCAGTGGGTGCACCTTTAGTTCAAGGTACACAAGACCCTCTAAATAATGCTGATGAAGCACTCGAGTTTGCAAAGCAGTTTGGTTTACCTATTGCGATTAAGGCCGCTTTTGGCGGTGGTGGTCGCGGTTTAAAAGTCGTTTGGAAACTGGAAGATGTAAAGGAGCTGTATGATTCGGCTGTACGTGAAGCACAAGCCGCTTTTGGCCGCGGTGAGTGTTTTGTTGAGCAATACTTAGATCAACCTCGCCATGTCGAAGCGCAAGTGATTGCCGATCAACATGGCAATGTAGTGGTTTTAGGTACACGTGATTGTTCGCTACAGCGTCGTAATCAAAAACTGATTGAAGAAGCGCCAGCGCCTTTTATCAGCGATGCGATATATCAAGAAATTTTAACTTCGGCTAAAAATATCTGTCAGGCAGCCAACTATGTCGGTGCGGGTACAGTTGAATATTTGCTGAGCCGTGATGGAAAGCTTTCATTTTTAGAGGTTAATACCCGCTTGCAGGTGGAACATCCTGTTACTGAAGAAACGGCCAAAGTCGATTTGGTGGTTGAGCAAATTCGCGTGGCTCAAGGCCATGAACTTTCAATCAAAGAAACCCCGAAAGCGCAGGGGCATGCCATTGAGTTTCGTATCAATGCTGAAGACCCCGCTCGTGGCTTCATTCCTGCTTTTGGTGTATTGAGTTTATTTGAAGCACCATTTGGTCAGGGGGTACGTGTAGACACAGGTGTTCGTACTGGTTCTTTGGTGTCGAGTCATTTTGATTCGCTTATGGCAAAACTGATTATCACAGGCCCAACCCGTGAAATTGCGATCGCTCGCGCTAAACGTGCGCTGAAGCAATTTAAAATTGAAGGGGTTGCGTCGGTTTTAGACTTTCACCGTGTTGTATTAAATGAAGCTGATTTTACCGCCACATTTAATGTTCATACTCGTTGGATTGAAAATGATTTTAAACAGGACTTAAAGCCAACGAAACGCAGTATTCCGAATCATCAACAGCCGATGTTACTCAGTTATATTGAAATTGATGGGAAATTACATCGTTTAGGCTTACCTGCGGGTATGTTTGCACAAAACCCTACAATGACGTCTCAAGACCAACCAGCTACAGAAACAGCAGTGAGTGCTGAACACTTACTTGCACCAATCAATGGCGTAATTAGCGCTTGGAAGGTAGAAAACGGGGAGCAGGTCGCAGAGGGGCAGGTGGTGGCGATTATGGAAGCCATGAAAATGGAAGTCCCTGTACTTGCACATCAAAGTGGAGTGATTCAATTGATGGTTCAGCAAGGGGTGACCTGTCACGCAGAGCATATTATTGGATCGATTTGCTAAAAAAATAAATCATGTGAATGCACCTGATGCAGCATTTAGCTAAGTCAGGTTTTTGTTTGAAAACTCTTAAAAGTTGAGGGCTGGTTAGCTTTGTTTTATGGACAAATGAAGTGGAAAAATGGTTCGATTAAGATTTAATAGTCCAATAAAAGCGTTATTTAAAGAGATATTCAATAATCATTTTGTTCTGTAGCTCGGAGACAAGATGAAAGCGATAAACTTGAAAAATAAAAATTAAAGAATATAGGACTTACGCATTGACGGATTCAAAAAAGTATTAAAATACTTTATAAAGTATCTGTGATCAGACGAATTAAAAATGCTTCTACAGCAACTTGTACACTACCCATTTATATGGGCTTTCTCATGACAGAACCGAACTCTATTAGCTGCACACAACTTGCCGAGACTTATAACATCTCGCATGATAGTGTAAATCGCTTTCTAGAGCGTGAAGACTACACACCTCACGACCTATATCAAGAAGCAATTCAACATATTGATAATAATAAACTTATAGTCAGTATTGATGATACTGTTTTAGATAAACCATATAGTCAACATATGGACTTG
>NZ_JBBCWZ010000092.1:0-8344 GCF_037145695.1 Acinetobacter sp. USHLN143 | reverse complement strand
GCTGAAAAGGTTGCCGACACATAAAGTGACCCAAATAGAAGAATTACTGCCACACCGCTGGAAATCCGACCAAAATTAAAAAATAGGCATGGGATTCAGCGGACGCTTACGATGTATTGGACATATTCATTTTTGAATGATCCATTTTCGAATGGTCCATATTCATCATGGAATGATCCATTTTCGACATATCAGAGGAATTTGCCGCTTGCTGTTGGCTAGGTTCTTGCTGAACCTTATTATCCTTGTTCATCTTACAAGGTTTAGAACACGGCTCTTGTGCTTTTTTTGCAGTTGTCACAGCATTAGATTTCGAATTTGATAGATCTTTTGCATCTTTTGCCCAAGATTGAGTACCAGCAATTAAAGTTCCAGCACACATTAAAATTGTTAGACTACGACGCACTACAGTTTTCATAAGTTTCTCTAAAAGTTAATTTCTTGCTACTACAATAAAGTGAAGCATTGAACATCTAAGTGACTTGAAAATGACATTTTTGTAATCTATCTCGATCAGATGTTTTATAACGTTATTATAGTTTTAATGAATGACTTAGGATTCGGAAATGAGAATACTATTAGTTGAAGATGAACAAAAAACTGGTGATTATCTCAAGCAAGGTTTATCCGAAGCTGGCTATATTACGGACTGGGTTACAGATGGGTTAACGGGTAAACATCAAGCTCTTTCTGAAGAGTATGACTTAATTATTTTAGACGTGATGTTACCTGGACTAAATGGTTGGAATATTATCAATGATATTCGTAGCAGCGGTAAAACAATGCCCATTCTGTTTTTAACAGCCAGAGATCAGATAGAAGATCGAGTAAAAGGTCTAGAGTTAGGCGCTGATGATTATTTAATAAAGCCTTTTGCTTTTGCAGAGCTTCTTGCTCGAATCAAAACTCTCCTTAGACGAGGGCAGCAAAGAGAAGATAGTAATATTATTAAGATTGCTGATTTAGAACTTGATTTGAGAAAACGTCGGGTAACGCGAGCGGGTCAACGCATTGATCTGACGGCAAAAGAATTCGCGCTTATGGAACTTTTTATGCGTAGACGAGGTGAAATTTTACCAAGAGCGCTGATTGCTTCTCAAATTTGGGATATGAATTTTGATAGTGATACGAATGTCGTTGAAGTCGCTATTAAACGATTAAGAAGTAAAGTTGACAGTAACTTTACTCCCAAATTAATTCAGAATATTCGAGGAATGGGGTATGTACTAGAGGTAGAGGATGAATAATAATTTATTCAGAGCGATCAGTTTCCGGATCGGTATCATTTTCTCATTATCTACTATTTTCATTCTAATTATTATGGGTTTGTTCATAAATAAATTAGTAATGCATCATTTTGAAACTCAAGACCGTACCCAATTAGAAGGTAAAATCCAGCTTATTCAGAATCTTCTCCAACAGCATCCTAAAAATTCTCCAGAACTTAATCTTTATTTAAGAGATGCGTTAGTTGGACACCATGATCTTATGGTCCAAATAGAACGACCGACAGGCCAAATTTTATTTAGTTCAGCATCCTCAATCATTAATACTCAAAATTTAATCAAGTCAGCAAATAATTCATGGATTAAATGGCAAGTTCAAAATAAGACCTATCGTGGCATGATCTACACTACAGGTATAAATAGAAATTCTGAAATACAATCTGTACGAATTATTGTTGGGATCGATACATCAGAACATCTACATTTTCTAAAAGATTTTAAGCGTCAACTTTTGTATATTGGTTTGGCTGGTACAATTTGTTTAATGTTTTTAGGTTGGTTTGCAACCTGGAGAGGTTTAAGACCCGTGCAAAAAATGGCTAAGGTCGCAGAAGGAATTTCTGCTCAACATCTTTCAGAACGTTTAGAAGTTGAGCATACACCAACCGAACTAAAATCATTGGCAATCGCCTTCAATGCTATGCTGGACAGACTAGAGTCAGCTTTAGAAAAACTTTCCGATTTTTCATCTGATTTAGCACATGAAATTAGAACACCGATTAATAATTTAATGACCCAAACTCAAGTATGTCTCGCCCGTAACCGAGATATTGGTACTTATCAAGAAATACTATTTTCTAATTTAGAAGAATTTGAACGTTTGGCTCGAATGGTGTCCGATATGCTTTTCTTGGCAAAAGCAGAACATGGCTTAAATTTACAGAACTTACAGAATATTGACCTCGTTAAAGAAGTTACCGCTTTATTTGATTTCTATGACGCTCTCGCTGCCGAAAAAAATATGACACTTCAACAAACAGGATCTGGCAATGTAAAAGGTGATCCTGCTATGTTACGTCGCGCACTCAGCAACCTATTGTCTAATGCAGTTAAATATGGAAACAAGAATTCTACAATACAGATAAAACTTCAACAGAATTTAGATAACACAATATTTTCAATTGAAAATGAAGGCCCTGAACTCTCTCCTGAACAACTATCCAGATTATTTGATCGTTTTTATCGAACAGATGCGTCTAGACAAAGAACAGAAGAAGGAACCGGCTTAGGGCTTGCCATAACAAAATCTATTCTTGATATGCTTGGGGCGACCATCCAGGCTGAATCCCTCAATGGTCGAATCATTTTTACCATTGTTTTTCAAAGTGAATCCATGCAAGGGGAATCATTTTAACTCATTTTTTGAACATCTTCCATTTACCCGAGTTGACCTTACATAAAGCTCAAACTGAGAGCCAGAGCTACGCCAGCACCTATCATGGCAATTGTGTAGCCAAATATGATAGCTCGGCCAAACTGTGCCCCCCCTGTCATCCATGCAATTGTCGCTTTGCTTAACATGTTGCTCAGTGTGGCCAGCCCTAGCGCGACAGCAGCCACATTTGTTGTTAAGCCTTCAGTACTATGCAGGCGGGCAAGTGAGACTAAAATAGCATCTACGTCTGCTAGCCCAGAAATAGTCGATAATACGAAGATGCCGCTGGTGCCCAACCATTGTTTTGCTGCCGGGACCAAGACTGCCATGACAGCCAGGAAAGCAGCGAAGCTGAATGCTGTCCCAAGATCAAAAGGAGCCATTGCTTCTATTGTTCGATCGTTGTTTTCAGCGCTGGTAATTTGGCGTTGTCTCCACAATGCCATACCCAGCAGAAGGATTCCCGCAATCATCATTGCACCACCAAAAGTGCTTAGCAATGCTGGCTCAATGACGCCTATCAGCACAACCATACGAAAAAACATGATGCCACAGGCAGCCAATGTTCCAGAAATAGCAGCACTGACCATGACGGGGTGCTGGCGTGTATAGCGTGCCAGTGCGACAGTTGCAGCTGTAGAAGATGCCAAACCACCCAATAGACCTGTCCAGAGTATGCCTCTTTGTGAACCGGTGAGCCGCATGGCAAAATGACCTGCCAGAGAGAGTCCGGCAATCAGGATCACTGCCCACCATAACTGGTAAGGATTTAATGCAGCAAAAGGTCCCATACCCGTATTGGGTAAGTAAGGTAATATAACGACAGAAAGTACCAGTAACTGTAGAGATGCGGTTAATTCACGATGTTCGATCAAGCGTAACCAACCATGTAAGGTTGGCTTGAGATCCAAAAATACAGCCACGATGACAGCCGCTGTTAATGCTAAAGTAACATTACCATGGGATGCATATGCACCTAGAACTAATGTCAACAGCATCGCGATCGTCGTGGTAGCGCTTAAATTACCGGAAATTTTTGCGGTACGCGCGTAGGATACCGTAAGTAAAAGGGAAAGCCCTAATACGGCTGCGACTAGTGGCCAAGGCCCAAAGTTTGGCTGTAGATGACCCAGCACTCCTCCGAGTAATCCTGTCAATGTGAAGGTACGTAGGCCTGCTACTCGGCTGCCTTCTGGCAGTTCACGATCATTCCATCCTCGTTCTAAACCAATGAGCAGGCCGATGGCAAGTGCTGCAACTAGGCCTGATACATCTGGTGGAAGAAAAGGACTCTCTATCATAGCTTTTTATGTCGCAGGCGAAGGGCATTCGTGATCACTGAAGCGGAGCTAAAACTCATGGCCAAGGCCGCAATCATGGGTGACAACAACCAACCTGTAAATGGGTAGAGTACGCCAGCTGCTATTGGGATACCCAAGGCATTGTAAAGGAAAGCAAACATGAGGTTCTGTTTCATGTTGCTGACAGTAGCTTCCGAGAGTGAACGGGCAACCGAGATACCGCGTAAATCTCCCTTGACCAGGGTAACTTGAGCACTATTCATTGCGACATCAGTCCCGGTACCCATAGCGATACCGACATCAGCCTTGGCTAGTGCAGGTGCATCATTGATTCCATCGCCGGCCATTGCCACGATGCGACCTTGCTTCTGCAATTTGCTGACAAGTTCGAGTTTATCTGCGGGTTTGACTTCACCATGTATCTCATCGATTCCCAGACGTGCTCCGACTGAACGGGCAGTGGTGAGACCATCTCCCGTTGCCATTACGATACGTAGTCCAGCTTCCTTCAGGGTGGTAAGAGCTTCAGGAGTACTTTTTTTGATGGGATCAGATACTGCAAGCAGGCCGGCCAATTCACCATTGATGGCTAGATGCATGACACTTGCCCCTTCCGAACGCAGCTCTTCGGCTTGCGGAATCAGAGATTGTACGGAGATACCCAATTGTTCCATCAGTGCCGTGTTGCCCAAAGCTAACTGACGATCGCCCACTTGACCTCGAACACCAATCCCTGAGCCTGATTCAAAATTATCTGGTGTTTCAAGAGACAGGCCACGTTCGTGTGCTGCATTTACAATCGCTTCGGCTAGCGGGTGTTCACTGCCTTGATCAAGACTGGCGGCTAAACGTAATACTTCAGATTCATCGAAACCTGATGCGGCAACCACACGATCGAATACAGGGCGTCCTTCGGTCAACGTACCTGTTTTATCAATGATTAGTGTGTCAATCTTGCGCAGATTCTCAATGGCTGCTGCATCGCGGAACAACACACCATGAGTAGCACCTTGACCCGTTGCAACCATGATAGACATTGGAGTTGCCAAGCCTAGTGCACAAGGACAGGCAATAATGAGTACTGCCACAGCATTGATTAATGCATAAACCCAGCTCGACTCTTCTGGGCCGAACAGTCCCCATCCAAAGAAGGTAAGCAAGGCAATGGCTACTACAGCCATGACAAACCAACCTGCAACCTGATCAGCCATGCGTTGCATTGGGGCTCTTGAGCGTTGAGCTTGCGCCACCATCTGTACGATCTGAGACAACATGGTACTTGAACCAATTTTCTCTGAACGCATGATCAATGAACCATTGGTATTCAGGGTAGCTCCAATGACTTTGTCGCCGACGCGTTTAGTGATTGGTAAAGGTTCGCCTGTCAGCATTGATTCATCTACTGAACTGCTTCCTTCAGTGACTACACCATCCACAGGAACTTTTTCACCTGGGCGAATTCTGAGTAAATCTCCTACATGGACATGAGTCAGAGGAACATCTTCCTCAGTTCCATCGGGCAGGATTCGGCGAGCTGTTTTAGGAGCAAGTCCGAGGAGTGACTTAATTGCAGCAGAAGTTTGCGAACGTGCTTTTAATTCCAGTATTTGCCCCAGTAGGGTCAAAGAAATGATGACCGCTGAAGCTTCAAAGTAAACAGCGACACGACCCATGGAGATAAATGAGTCTGGAAAGATTTGTGGTGCAATGGTCGCAACCACACTGTAAATAAAAGCAGCCCCTGTACCTAGACCGATCAGGGTCCACATGTTTGGGCTGCGATTCACAACCGATTGCCAACCACGGGAAAAAAATGGCCAACCTGCCCACAGTACAATCGGGAGTGACAACACTAATTCAATCCAGCTCTGAACTGCCATGTCGAACAGGTTCAGTTGATGGCCAAACATTGCCAAAAAAGTCACGACTATGGTGAGTGGCAGTGTCCACCAGAAGCGTCGACGGAAATCACGTAACTCAGGATTCTCATCTTCCTCTAACTCGGGAATGAGTGGTTCCAGTGTCATTCCGCATTTAGGACAGTTTCCAGGATGATCCTGTCTAATTTCTGGATGCATTGGGCAAGTATAGATGGTCGTGCCTGTTGTGCTTGCATCATTAACGGATTGAGTAGTCTGATGATGCTGTGTATATGCATCGGCAGTCGTCGTTGCGGGTTTAGCGATATATTGCACCGGGCTGCTATGAAACTTTGATTGACATTTATCACTGCAAAAAAAGTAAGTTTTCCCCTTAAATTCCTCATGGTATTTCGATTCTTCAGTGACGGTCATACCACAGACTGGGTCTTTCAGTACGTCTGTTGTAGCCTGTGCCATATGGTCCTGGTTATGATTTTTTTGATCTGACATAAATAATTCTCTTATGGAAAAGTGGTTTTATGGCCGAATTTTGGAATAAATCTCGGAGTCTGTTGAGCATAGCTGTCATAGACAGCGCCAAACTGTTTACTCATTTCAGCCTCTTCCTTAATTGCCAAGCGGCTGTACATTAAGAGTAGGATTGGAAACATAATCAGTGTCAGTAAAGTTGGCCATTGCAATAAAAAACCCAGCAAGATCATCACAAAAGCCACGTATTGTGGGTGACGTATACGTGCATAAGGGCCTGTGATCGCTAAAGAATGCTGACGTTGCGCGTTGTACAGCACGTGCCATGACGTTGATAACAGGTAAAATCCATAGCCCAAGAAAACGTAACTGGCGATATGCAAAATGCCAAAATGTGGATCACCTTTTTCACCTAATAGCGTTGACCACAAGTGACCTGCATTATGAGAAAGTAAGTCAAGTTGAGGGAAGCGAGTTTGAAGCCAACCAGATAACAGGTAAATGGTTAAAGGAAAACCATACATTTCGACAAATAGAGCAATGATAAAAGCCGAAAAGGCCCCCAATGTACGCCAATCGCGCGCAGTGGAAGGTCTAAAAAAACTGAAAGCGAACATGATAAAAACTGCTGAGTTAATGATAACCAGCGTCCATAAACCATAAGCCGATTCCGCATGATTCATGATGGATCTCCTGATAAGAGCTATTTTTTGTTATCAGATATATCGGATTTTTTTTGCTGCGAGTGGTTATGCCCATGACCACCATGCATAAAAATATGCATCAGTGGACACGCTAAAAGGAATAAATAAGGCAAAGCACCGATAACGTGGGCTAAATGTTCCGTTAATAGAAAATAAGCTGCGATACCACCCAGCACGATTAGACCAATGGCATAACGTGTAGACCAGAAGTTAGGTACTGAATTATTTTCTTGGTGTTGGTGATTCATGGTGCTTTCCCCTAATTCATGGGTAACTATTTAGTTGCTGACGGAGGCATACAGTCCATCATCATCTGCATCATGGATTGCATCATGTCCATACGTTTTTCCATCATCTGCTGACGGTCAGCCATATTTGCATTCATGCTTTGGCTGCCCATCTGTTTCATCATACTCATACCTCCTTGCATGAGTTTCATGTGCTCAGCCATAAGTTTCTGACGTTCTTGTGGGGTTTTTGCAGCCATCATCTTCTCATGCATGGCTTGCATCGCCTTCATGTGTTGATCCATTGCAGCCATTTTATCTGTAGCAGTGGTGCTGGTAACTGTTTGCTTAATTGTTACTGCAGATGGTGCTGTTTTTTCAGGGTGGTGATCTTTGTGTTCATCGGATTGCTGTGCAAATGTATTCAATGACGCGGCTGCGATACATAAGCCCAAAAAAATGTTTTTGAATTTCATCATAATTTTTTCCTTTAAATAATTTGGAAGTAAAAGCTATGTTTTAGTACTGAACAGAGTCTAGGAATTTGACTACTAAACTGATGAAATTTTTGGTTATTCTCTGTCTCTCTTAAAAATTTTAGCACTATTAATTAATTATTTTTAAAAATGACAAAAATGTAATTTTGAGATCTTCTCGAAATATATAGTCTATGCTGAGATGACAAAAATTTTATTTAATATTAATCTTTTAAAACTATTAAAGTTGTTATGATTTTATGTGCTTAAAAAAATAAAAATGAAATGATTAGATGACTCCAAGGCTAGTTAGAGACACATTCTTAATGTAATTTACACTGTTATTCCTTTAAAGAAAAAATACAGTTGATCAAAATAGTTTTTTATAGAAAAAAGGGTGGATAATTTAATTATTAAACTTATTGGTATATTTATTAGATAGAAGGGGCTTTGTTGCACAAACCTATCTGTAAAGGGTTTTTCAGCGATATAATTTTCAAATGAAGAAGCCTGCACACAAAATCTACCGCACAACCAATTGGCCCGCATATAACCGAGCACTCATGAGTCGCGGAAATATTGCCATTTGGTTTGATCCTGCTACGCAATGGTATGCGCCATCAA
>NZ_JBBCWZ010000091.1:0-8510 GCF_037145695.1 Acinetobacter sp. USHLN143 | reverse complement strand
TCTATATTTTAGGGCCATTATGTTTGTTTTGCAAATGAGAAATGAGAGGCAATAAAAAACCCCGGTATCCTGCCGGGGTTTTTTATTGTGCGATCTTTGGTAGGTGCTGCTCTACCTCACAATCCTCGTGTTAAAACTTATCATTGTTGTTTTATGTTCCGGAACATCCTGTTCCTGTATGACTTCATCATAGGAATATTTTCGTAGTCCGGATAGCAGCAAAGAACTGGAATTCGAGTAAGCCAAAGCGTACAAAGTGCCTGAAATTTATCCACAAGAAATGGGGATAATTTTGAACATTCACGCATTGATAAAATTTAAAAAAATCGCAAAATTGATTACTTTTTAAACAAATGTATTGGCAAGAACTATCAAAACCGCTCATAAAAAAGCCGACTTGTTTCAAAATCGGATTTTTGGGCATTCTTGGATTTTTCTTGTTTTATTAAGTAGTTGATATTTATATTAATATACAAGTGTACTTCGTATAACGCCCATTATGTTAAGTGAACAATAATTTCGTCGAATATTCAGGCTCTCAATTCTGCAAAACTTGCAGAATCTTGTCTAATTTGTAATCCTTGCGGCCAAGGGTGTCTAGCTAAGCTAAGGCAGGTGTTTGTTGTAGTCGGGCCGCTATAACGGATGACGAGTGCCTGTATGTTTAACCTAAATATCTTTAATAGGATCTCTAGCGAAGTATTGACCATCAAAAATGATCTAGAGCTGAATTCTGAGAATCAACTGATAACTAAATATAAGACTTCTACTTCTGAAGATTATAAAAAAGCAATTATTTTGATTTTTAAAGAACGTGGCTATACCAGGTTAGAAATAGGTCAGTTACTTGAAGGCCAACTGTAAAGACTTCCTAAAATTAACATAATACACCTTATACGAAATGCGTTATAATTATCTATAGAAATCAATGCTGTAGTTTCTAGTTGATAGCCCATCTTCCCCAAGGTGGGCTTTTTTTATGACTTTTCACGTTCCACGCCTAGTCTTTAATCAATGTTCCACGATTTTGATTAAATAAACTGAATAATTCAATCTGCAGAATTTAAGCGATTATCTTGAATAAGATCACTCAACTTACCTTCAAGCGATTCGATTTTATATTTCAGAGACAAGATTGAATCTTTTAAACGTGAATTTTTAGGTGCATCCGGATTCTTTAATTGATTAAAAACCTCTAATAATTCGCTGTGATGAGTGCTTAACCTTTCAATGTCACTTTCAATAGCCATTCTTGGTGTCCACAGAGCAAGTAAACTTTGCTCATAATCTTTGAGTTCTTGATGACTCATTGCATCTAATTCAGCCTTAGTTCTCATGGTTTAAAATCCGTCTTGCTATGAAGAGCTTTAAAAATCCGTTTTGTTGTTTCCTCTCTTACACTTTTCGGATCTCGTAAGATGCCACTAATCCAGAGGGCAAATGTCGGGTAGTCTGGGAAATTACTGAGGTCTGATAGCTCAGAAAGTTTAGATAAAATAGTGCTGTACTTGTTAATTTGAGCATCAGATAAATTGCAGAACATATCTATAGTTCTTTGATCTCGCTGAGGCGCTATTAATTTTGGCTTAGGTTTTTCTTTCACTATAAATTTAAAGCCAACTACTGAACGCCCTTTTTTTACATTTTCATAAGTGAGTTCAATATCTGTATTAGTTGTAATCTCATTTAATGAAGGCTTCATTACTCGGTCTTTTAAATTACAGAGTTTGTCATAAGATTTGGGCAAACCCAGCTCATTTTTTATATGTTCTAAGGACATTTCAAATTGTCCCATTGCTTGATGCTTTTTAGCTAAATGATAAAGATCGAATGAGTAATCTTTTTTCAAACTTAGTACGATATCTTTTTTATATTTTGTATAAGGGTTTAATTTATCAAACTCTTTTAACATCAGTAGAACGATTTCAGGGAAACGTATAGCTATCCCTCCGTCTTCATAAGTGCAATCAATCACCCAATTCGACAGCACCTTTTTTCCTCTTTCATTGTTATAAGAGAAATTTCTTTTAAGTAGATTCTTGCTGGCTAGTTCTAACTGCGTATATGCGGAATGCGTTTTAATGCCACATTCTCTAGCAAACTCTTCTGCCGTAATCATAATTCGGTCTTTTTCAGTTGCATCAGTGGTTCTAGCAATTGGGCTAGCAAGTATTAACATTCGTTTTTCATCAATGTTCATACTCTTAAAGCATTCTTGAACATTGTTTTGCATAACAACCCAGCTCAGAGGATATGTTTTTTTATTTTCGTCCATATAACTACAACCCCAAAAAACTAACTAACTACATTGGTATTTATGTAGCTTAAACATACATTGTCGTTTATTTTTTGACTACTATTTTTGTAGTTTTTTAACAAAACTACAAACTTTTTCTTGTAGTTTAATGTCCGGTAAAAGTAGTTTCTATGTCCGGTAAAAGTAGTTTTTTAAGTCCATTTTGTCCGGCATTTGTAGTTTAATGTCCGGTAAAAGTAGTTTTTTAAAGTCTGAAAGCATTGCTAGGCGTGGTTTATAGGGGGGTCTAAAAGCTTTTAAAAGCTTTTTAAAAGAATAAAAGGGAATTTATTTCCAAAGTGAGTTATTAAAACTGCCCTTGGTACTCGCTAAAGCTCGTACTCTATTGAAGCTCGTTTCACTCGCTTCGTGGGGGGCAGTTTTTTGCATATATGATCAAGGATTCAAAAAGCAAAACATGAATAATGCATTCGCTATGCTCATGCTTTTTGACGAGCAAAAGCATCAATACTTCGCTCGTAGACACTCGCTAATCACTGTCCCCAGTAATTCAATAAAAAACGGTTTTTCAGAGGGGGAATAAGCAAACTTTCGTTGTGTCGCTCGTAGATACTCGCTAAAAGGCTCTCATTTGCGTTCTAAGCGATTTTATTTTTATCAACTATAGTTTTACTGTATTTCTATCAAAAGTCGCTAAAACCCCCGTTTTTTTGCGCTTAAATGGGATTTCTAAGGCGTGTAGTCATGGTTATTGTCATTTTCTGGCTTTTTAGGCTCATTTCTCTGCTGTTTTTCTTGTTCTTGGCGTCTTACAAATGCCAAATGTTCTTGTTGCTCTCGTTCTTGTGCATAGCGTTGTTCTTGTTGCTCTCGTTCTTTACGTAACTGCTGTTCTCTAGATTCACGATCTTTTCGGTCGTTTTCGAGCTGTATTGCTCTTTTTTGGGAAAACTCTTGCTGCGCTTCGGTCTCAATTTTTTTTGTAAAAGCCGCATGCAATTCTTGGATTTTTAGATCTTCCATTTCTTCTGCATATAGTCGCTTTTGTTTTTCACCATTTTGAGGACTAAAGTATTTATTTCCATAGTTATCTTCTTCAAATATATAACTATTTATGATCTCCAGTCTTTGATCGCGTACATACTCTTGATACTCAGTTTCTCTGCGTGATATTTCAGAAATTTGATGATCTATATTTGAAATTTGATCATTAAGTTTTCGTTGTTTAACAGTGATGTTCGGTTTGTCAAATTTTGCAAAAGACTTTTTAGGCTGGAGCAGCTGATTTTCTTCTGTCCATTTATTTAAATGATCAGAATATCTCTCTTTTTTTTCTATTTCACTAAGACCAGAAATATGCTTTTGGATGTCTAGTTGGGTGTTGTGTTGGTCGATCAGGTCATTTATTTGATTGATCCATTTTGTTTTAAAAAATAAAGGCTCTTTTTTGCGTAGTTCTGATATTGCAGAACTCATCGTGTCTAATTTTGTTGTTAATTTTGATAATTCTTCATTTTGGAATTCATAAAGTTTCTGAGAAGTTTTTTCTGAATACTCAGCTTGAGAGTATTGAAACTGAAGCTCACTTCGTACTTTTTGAACAAGATCCTCAGATACTTTGATGTTTTCATCCAGTGCGATGACCTTTTTGATTTTTAAATTACGTAGCTTAATTTCATCATTTTTCAGACTAATTTCTGTAAATATCCCTCGTCTCCGGAGGTATGTCGCTTGAGGACCTTCGTGCTGAGTTGCTTCTAGGTCACTTTCCTGGTCTTCATAACTTCTGTGATCGACACGTTCATCAAATCCATTTTGTTCCAGGTGATGATTGCATAACTCTGCAAATGATTCTCTCCAGTGGCTTACAGTTTCTGTGCCATTGTCACGACTGAAGTCCCTATATTTTTTTGCTGAAAAGCCACCCTGCTCATTAATACTTCGGGTTGTGAACATGATGTGTGCATGGTAGTTGCGTTCATCACTTCCACTGTCTGTATGAGGTGCATGAATAGCAGCATCAACGATGACACCGTATTTTTTAACGAGGTTTCGGCAAAGTTCATTGAGCATATTTTCACGCTGTTCAGCGTTTAACTCACTGGGAAATGCAATCTCAAACTCTCTTGCAAGTAATGCATCTTTTCTACGTTCAACCTTTTCGACTTCATTCCAAAGTGTTTGGCGCTTGAGTAACTCAGTATTTGTATTTTCAGGTGCATAGATTTTTGTAAATTCGACACCAGTTTTTCTTGTGTAGTCTTGTTCTTTTCCATAAAAATCGCATACCAATTTTTCACTTGAACGATATGCAGCACAAGCAACGGCCGATCGTCCATTACCTCTACTAATCGTTTTAACTGAAAAATGATATATCGCCATTTTGCTTTTGCTCTTTATTTCGATTTATCGAAATTACCAACATGTATATGTTGGTCAGGGGATTACAAAGGGGATTTACCCCTTGTCGCACCATTGGATGAAATCCAATGGCTAAGTGCGCTCTTCGAGGAAAACATTACTATACATATAGCACCTTGAATGCATATTCAAGTGCGCTTATGTTAGGCATGGTTTCCCAGGATGATGGTATTGGATGAATGAGCGTTACTGAAAATTTAGACAGCAAGATTAAGGCACAGGAAGAGAAGCTGAAACAGCTTAAGGCTCAAAGACAGGCAGCACTGGCCAGAGAACGTGCCAAAGAGAAAGAACAGGCGCGGAAGGATGATACCAGACGTAAGATTTTAATCGGATCCTGTATGCTAAAAATCACTGAAGATGATGAACAGGCCAGAGCTAAACTAATTGCTCAGATGGATAAGTATTTGACGGATGAGTGTGACCGAAAGCTTTTTAATTTATAAATTTTGAGAGATGAGTAGTGGAAGATTCAACACTTAATGAGTTAATACCTAATATTCTTTGAACATCACTGGAATGTAGATCTATTAGGAAAGCCTCCTAAATGGTCACCAGTACATTTTAATTTTGGGAAAATTACTAATTACGATAAACAAGGTGTATATGCGTTTAAGAGAAAAGTAGGAGGATAAAATATCCTCCTACTTTTCTCGCTTAAAAAATTAAATCGCTATTACAGAAAACCAGGTTGTCCAAAAGCTGGATCAGTTGCTCGTGCATTTTGTGCATCAGCAACAGTCAGACCTAAAGATTTAGCAACACCTTGACCATAAGCTGGATCACAAGCATAACAGTTACGAATATGACGATATTTAATAAAGTCATAGGCATCGCCCATTGCACGTGCAGTATTGTCAAATAAAGCCTGTTTCTGCTCATCATTCATTAAATTAAATAGTGCGCGAGGCTGACTGAAGTAGTCGCTATCATCTTGACGGTAATCCCAGAAGTCGGCATCACCACTGATTTTGAGTGGTGGTTCACGATATTCTGGTTGCTCTTGCCACTGGCTGAAACTGTTTGGCTCGTAATGCGGTAAGCTACCATAGTTTCCATCAATACGGCCTTGACCATCGCGACGGTTGGAATGTACAGGGCAACGTGCAGCATTAACTGGAATTTGTGAATGGTTAACTCCTACACGGTAACGAGCTGCATCTGGATAGTTAAACAGGCGAGCTTGGAGCATACGGTCAGGAGAGTAGCTGATGCCAGGAACAACGTTGCTTGGTGAGAAAGCTGCTTGTTCCACATCCTGGAAATAGTTTTCTGGATTGCGATTCAGTTCAAATTCACCGACTTCAATCAGTGGATAATCTGCTTTTAACCAGACCTTAGTTAAGTCAAATGGATGATAAGGGAGTTTTTCAGCATCTTGTTCAGGCATCACTTGAATGAATAGCGTCCATTTAGGGAATTCACCACGTTCAATCGCATGGTAAAGATCGTTCTGATTGCTTTCACGATCTTTTGCAACGACCTCTGCTGCTTCTGCATCTGTGAGATTTTTAATACCTTGTTGAGTACGGAAATGGAATTTCACCCAAAAACGTTCGTTATTGGCATTAATCAAACTATAAGTATGACTACCGAAACCATGCATATGGCGGTAGCTTGCAGGAATACCACGATCAGACATTACTACAGTTACTTGGTGTAATGCTTCAGGTAACAGTGTCCAGAAATCCCAGTTGTTGTTGGCAGAACGCATGTTGGTTTTTGGATCGCGTTTAACAGCTTTGTTCAGGTCAGGAAATTGACGTGGATCACGGAAAAAGAAGACTGGAGTATTATTACCCACCATGTCCCAGTTACCCTCTTCAGTGTAGAATTTGAGGGCAAAACCACGAATATCACGTTCTGCATCAGCCGCACCACGTTCACCAGCAACTGTCGAGAACCGAGCAAACATTTCGGTTTTCTTGCCAACTTCTGAAAAAATCTTAGCGCGGCTGTATGGTGTGATGTCATTCGTAACTGTAAATGTACCAAAAGCACCTGAACCTTTGGCATGCATACGACGCTCAGGAATGACTTCACGAACAAAGTTTGCCAGTTTTTCATTTAGCCATAAATCTTGTGCGAGTAAAGGACCCCGTGGTCCTGCTGTCATACTGTTCTGATTATCTACAACAGGTGCCCCTGCATCAGTGGTCAGATGCGTGACTGGACACTTTTTAATATCTTGGCTCATGGTATCTATCCTTTCTTGGTGTAAGAGGAAACATCTTAGCTGGCTTATTGTAAAGCAGATTTATGATGGGATTATAGAAAGATTAAAGCTAATTTAGACTGTAATAAAAACCAATCATTATATATAAATATATAATGATATATACAAAGAAAAAATAATTATAGTCATCTAAATAGATAAAATTAAATAATTATATTTCTCTTTAAATTATGAACATAACAATGATATGTTCATCCTGTTGTATTTTCCTCATCAGGAGTTTAATTATGGGCAGCGTAAAAAAACAAGCGAAATTAGCAGTTATTGATATTGGTATTTCACAAGGTGATCGCGCCAAGATTGTCAAAGGATTATCGCGATTACTCGCTGACAGTTACACACTCTATTTGATGACTCATAATTTTCACTGGAACGTCACTGGCCCACAGTTTAACAGCTTACATAATATGTTTATGGATCAATATACCGAGCAGTGGAATGCACTCGATGTGATTGCAGAGCGTATTCGTGCCTTAGGTTTCCCAGCTCCGGGTACTTACAAGCAATTTGTAGAATTAGCTTCAATTCAGGAAGTGGAAGGTGTACCCCAAGCGAATGAAATGATTCAGTTACTTGTTAATGCACATGAAGCTGTTGCGCGAACTGCAAGAAGTTTATTTGATGTTGTAGATGCAGCGAATGATCAGCCTACGGCAGATGTTCTAACTCAACGACTTGATATTCATGAAAAAACTGCATGGATGTTAAGAAGCCTTTTAGAATAAAATATAATGAAATATTGCTGATTCTGAGAAAATTTACTTTTATCTCAATCAAAAATGGGAGACTTAAGCTCCCATTTTTAATGTTAAACATTGAAACCTATATGTTTTCCGGTTGGAAGCTCTACATCAATACGGAGCTTCCCACCCATTGCTTCAACATACTTTTTCATGGTTGAAATTTTCAGATCATTACCACGATTTTCTATTGCCGAAAGCGATGGCTGTTTTATTCCCAAAGTTTCAGCAAGCTCTTTTTGAGAAATTTCGAGTTCTTCACGAATAAGATGAAGCTGATTTTCTAGCAGTAATTCATCTGCCATTTTTTGAATACGGGCTTGGCTCTCTGGAGAGCGGCTAGCTAACAATTCTTGTAGAGTCTTAGCCATTAGATTTATCTCCTAGGGTGGTGAGATGAAGTCGGTATTGTTCATCTGCAATATCTAGCATGTCTTTATAAAAACGCTTTTTACCGCCTTTATCAGCAATACATAGAACAATAGCCTGTCGTAAGGGATCAAATGCGAAGAAAGCTCTTAGTGGTCTACCGCGATGTTGAACGCGCAATTCTTTCATATTGGTAAATTTAGATTCATACACAGCATCTACTAAAGGACGGCCTAAATTCGGTCCCTGCTGCTGTAGAACAACCAGGGCAGCCAGGACCTTCTCTTGTGTCGATTCATCTTGCTGTTCAAACCACTGATTAAATAGATCTGTCGTAATGACTGTCCACATACTACAACCAAAATATAGATTATAGTCTATATTTTAGGGCCATTATGTTTGTTTTGCAAATGAGAAATGAGAGGCAATAAAAAACCCCGGTATCCTGCCGGGGTTTTTTATTGTGCGATCTTTGGTAGGTGCTGCT
>NZ_JBBCWZ010000090.1:0-8618 GCF_037145695.1 Acinetobacter sp. USHLN143 | reverse complement strand
TGAATGAGTAATGCTGTCACTGGTTTGAATCATTTGGTAGGTAGTAGGAAGATCCGCTACGACTAAACGAAGTCCCTTCTCCTGGATCCTGCGCTTCAGCTCTTGAAAATCCTGTTGGGTTAGGCGTGATAATCGGTCAATACTTTCAACTAACAAGGTGTCACCTTGATTTGCTTCTGACAGTAGCTTATTCAATTCAGGTCGGTCTAACTTCGTACCACTATAGTTTTCCACGTACACAATGGTTTCGCCCAAATTCAAGTTTTGGTTTAGATCCTGAAGAATCTGCAAAGCCCTTTCTGCATCTTGATCTTTAGTTGAAGCTCGTAGATAAATACGTGTATTCATTTCTATCATTTAATCTTAATTCTATTAGATTAATGATAATACTATCATTTAATTATTTCACTAAGTCTAATGATAGATATTGTATGCGATTTGGCTCGCTATCATTCAGCTATACTCTTTTGATAGAAAAAGCATGACTGAAAGCCATGCTTTGGGAGTTCGTATAATACGTATCATATTAATTTTGGAAAAATTAGATATTGATTGGGAGTGACTAAAGCTGTAGAGTTTCTTTTTAAGTGAGTCCCCAAAATGAAATTCCAATTTATATTTGAAAACTTTAAAGCTTTACCAAATGGAACAGATGCTTTCAAGCAGTTAAAAATTTTATGTGAGCAAGAAATTGGCAACAATAATAATTTAGATAATTCGGCCTTATTTCTTATTTATGGGTTTGCGAAGAACTACGTCTTATTGTACGAAGATCAAGAAGTTACTCCTGAATTTGCAAAAAAAGCAAAAAGCCAATTAATTGATTATATGTCTGAACTTAATATTGCTCTAATCAGTCAAGATTCTAATCTTATATTAGAAACTCTTAATAATATTTCAAAAAAATATTTTAAAAGTTCAAGAATATTTTAAATCTTAATAATCAATTAACAAGCTATCATTACAGGGGTTTTTGATTCCCCTTTTTGTCTCATTCTTTATGAGTGGCATTAACGCTATTCTAGGAGCTTTAAATGAAGATAAATTTTTATTATCAATTGTTTTTTCACAATGGATGATTAATTGGATTATTGCTTATCCATGTCTTTTGTTTCTTGTTCCTTTCTCAAAAAAGATCGTTTTAAAGCTTTTTTATCCTCAGTTGAAATAATGAATGTTATATGAAACGAGGACAATAGACCGTCGTTTTTCACTTTGCATAAGATATTCTACGTTAAGTAGCGGCTAAAAATGCCCTTGATCAAGGGCATTTCGTATAACGTGTATTATGTTAATTTTAGGAAAACTTATAATCAGAATAATTAACAGCCACTGTTTTATTGGTAGCTATTAATTATTTAAAGGATTGTAATTTTTACCTATGAGTACTTTGATCTTTTGTTTTCCAAAGAGAGTATAGAATTCCTGTAAACAAGATGATGAACGTGATCGAAAGGGAGACTGGCGGTGGAATTTTTGCTATACCTAATCCATCAGCTATAAAAATTTTTGATCCAATAAAGACTAACAATACTGCTAATGCGTACTTCAAATAATGGAAGCGGTCGACCATTGCTGATAGGGCAAAATATAAAGCACGTAATCCCAAAATTGCGAAAATATTTGAAGTATAAACAATAAATGGATCTGTCGTAATCGCAAAAATCGCAGGAACACTATCTATTGCAAAGATCAGATCTACAAATTCAATCATGATCAAGGCTAGAAAAAGTGGTGTCATAAACCAGGTTAATTGGTTAGTTTTTGGATCAATCTTTTTCACCCAGAACTTCTCTGCATGAAGCTGCTCAGTGACACGAAATCTTTTTTTAATAAAGTTCAAAATAGGAGAATTTCCGACTTCATATTCTTTATCAACACTTAGCCACATTTTTATCCCTGTAAAAATAAGAAAGGCTGCAAATATATAAAGAACCCATGAAAATTGGCTGACCAGTGTTGCGCCCACGCCAATCATGATAGCTCTTAGAAAAATTACACCTATAATTCCCCAAAATAAGACTCTATGCTGATAAATTCTTGGTATCGAGAAATATGAAAAAATCATTGCAATGACAAAGATATTATCCATCGCTAATGATTTTTCAATTACAAAACCGGTTACATAGTTAATCCCTGCCGTGGGTCCGAGATACCACCACACCCATGCGCCGAAAAGTAAACCTAATGTAATATAAAATGCTGATAGTGCTAAGCTTTCTTTAACACCAATCTCTCTTACCTTACGATGAAATACTCCAAGATCTAGAATAAGCAGGACAAGTACAATAAGGATAAAGAAAATCCACATCCAAACAGGTTTATCTAAAAAATTCGAAAATAGAACGTCCATAGTTTTCCTCTGCTTATACTTGTGCTTATATGAGAAGATATGCTCATTATCAATAATACTTGTCAATATTTATTACATATAAAGATATATTCAGAATTCATAAATCCCCCATTTAACATAATGGTGATTATACGAAGTACACTTGTATATTAATATAGATATCAATTGCTTAATAGAACCAGAAAAATCTAAAAATGACCGAAAAGCCGATTTTGAAACAAGTCGGCTTTTTTATGAGCAGTTTTGATAGTTCTTGCCAATAAATTTGTTTAAAAAGTAGTCGATTTTGCGATTTTTTAAATTTTATCAATGCTTGAATGCTTAAAATTATCCACATTTTTTGTGGATAAAATTTAGGCTATTTTGTACGCTTTGGCTCATGCATTAGCTTGTATATTTATTTGGCTACCTTTATCGGGTAAATTCTATACTTGAAATGTCAACAGACCCTAATCGTATTAAAAATTTTTAAAATTTTCATTAAGGCAAAAGCTATGAATGACTTTAGACTACTATATGTAAGTAAGATCAAAAGTAATATTAATCCGGTAAATGATCTATATGATATTTTGACAGAAGCCGTAGCTTTTAATAGCCTAAATGAAATTTATGGTGTTCTTTATTATGGAAACGATTACTTTATTCAATGCGTAGAAGGTCAGAAAGATAAAGTAGAATATCTATTTTATGAAAAAATTTTAAAAGATCCACGTCATAAAAACTGTGAAGTTTTATCTTTCGAAAATATCGAAAAATATTTATTTTCTGCATGGCATATGAAATATGCCATGATTCATAAAGAAGTTATTGATTTCTTTAAGCATTATCATAATGATGAATTTAATCCTTATTTACTGAATAGCTCTACTATTCCAGCTTTTATAGAGCTGTTAAGCACACATGGAGATAGCTTTTCTATCTTAAAAAGTAAAGCTTTAACTTAACCAGTACAAAAATTATTTAGAATAAAATTAATATAATAAAGTGCTTTCAAAAGACTTATGAATTAAGTCTTTTGATCATGCATTTAACATAAAATCTCTTATCCGAAATGAAAAAAGGGAGCTAAAGCTCCCTACGTATCATCACATTAATAAGCTAGCACAGACTGTAGTAAGACTCAGGAAAGTGTCCAAAAAAATTCTGTTTAATTTGCTCAATCTCGACCCCGTCAGGATACTTCGCCAACTGCTGATCAAGCCAAACCAAAAATGCCTCCTGATTGTCATAACAATGGTTTACAGCTAAAAATTCAGCAATCCCGTATCCCCTTTGGATATTCAGCTCTCTTAATAATTGACGTCCAACTAGCCTTGTTTGTTCACTGATCCAAAGTTCTCGGTTATATAACATTCACTTTCTCCTCAACTATATGAATGAGGGTGATGTAAGCTGTAAACTTTGATTTAGTAGCTTCACCCTGTATAATTTCAAATTAGAGGTTAAATCTACCTATAAAGACAAATTATAACCTGCTGTAGGTTATAATTTACCAAACCAGTTCCACTATTGCAACAAAAAAACAACCTACAGCAGGTTATTTTTTTTTACTAAAAGATATTATGATTAACTGCAAGTTATCTTCCCTAATGGGCGAGCGTAAGATTCTGAAAATCAGTGACGTAGTCAATGCTACTGGAATCAATCGAAATACATTGACTGCACTCTATTACGACAGGGCTATTCGGATAGAATTATCGGTAGCTGATAAGTTATGCAAGTATTTCGATTGCAACATGAATGACCTGTTTGAATATACAGATGACGAGAATGAAGAACAGTAGACTTGTACGCTTTAACGTACAAGTTCAGGTTTGAACGTATAAACCTACCAAAAACTCGGGCCATCATAGCCTCTAGTTCTTTCCTGTATTTGCTGCTGTTCTTGTTCCAACTGCTTCTGTTTACTCAGTTCTGCCTCATAATGTGATCGATACAGCTCATAATTATTTTCAGCACGAATCCGCTTGATCTCCTCGATCATTTCTTGCTGCTTGGCCAATAATTCTGGTTCATTTTTCCGTGCAAAACGCACCGCCTTGTTCATCACAGGCACATCTTTTAACTGCGTGCCGTGCTTTTTGTTGTAATCACGATGGGAAAGGCAGCTGACAAAGCTTGGAACTTCAACCGGGATGCCACGGATTTCCACGGTCTTGGTCGGTGCATACTGTGCCAAACTTGCATTGATAAGTTCTTCCGTCTTCTGCCGATACAGCTGCAACTGAGCTTTCCCCATGCCCAGGACATCAGCCGTCAATTTCTGAGCACCGCCTTTTTCAGGCTGTTTCGGGTTGTATCGCTTAAAAAACTGCTCTGCTGTCCGCTCGATGTCATCCACATGCCGCTCGCTATACATGAAATGTAGGTGCGGCTGCTCAATGCCGCCAATCGAACCCGCATGGTTATGAATGGCACAGGTGAAGGGATAGCGGTAACGGTCGGCAAATTCGGCAATAAACTGCTCGGCCAGTTCAATCCTTTGTGCTTGATTTAATTCCTTTGGAAAAGCCACTACCAGGCTGGAACAAGTTCGCCCATTGCTGCGTTCATAAACATCGGCTGCCTGCCAGAACTCTGCCGGCTTACCTTCGGCAAAACTCGGCATGTTGCCGGATTTCACAAACTCGATCTGTTCCGCTGCGCTTTCTTTGTAGTGTCTGAAATGCGAGGTCCGCGTGATGTAGTGGAACCTGTTCTTGGCTGTGGCTGCATTCTTAACTTTGCCGGAGCGAGTTTTCACGGCTGTTTTTACGGTATGTTCCAGGTTGCAGTAGAACATGTGTCCACCTTCAAATTCGTGCAGCCTCGCAGAGCCTGCGGAGCACGAGGAGTAGTGTTTTTAATTCGATATAATTGCGTAGTAATTATATCAAATTAAAAACACGGAAACGAGCTTAAGAATTAAATAAAATGTTCTCACATTTTATTTAATTCTTCCCGTGCTAGCATATAATGGTCTGAAATCATAAGAATCGTTCCCTCTTTATGCCTACGGAGAATGCGATGGCAGCACGTGGAAGACCAGCAAAAGTACTCTCATCGAAAGATTTGCTCGAATTAGAAAAATTTCTAATCGACTTGGACTTTCTAAAAAAGAATCAGCAAAAAGCTATACAACTGCTGCAGAAAGAATATGAAGCATTAGATGAAAAAGATCTGAACCTGCTAAAAATAGTTCATCGTGAAAAAAATCAGTATCAGCAACGACAGACGCTACTAGACCAGATCAAGACAAAACAAAAAAATCAGCAAAAACTTTTAGCGAATGAAATAGAAATTCTGCAACTGCTTGAAAAAGAGCAAAATCAAGACAACTTCTTTCGTCTTGATCGAGCATTAACGTCTTATCAAAAAATAGAAAAAGCAGCACTTGAAGACAGAATCAGACTTGAGAATGAACATAAACGGGATATTCTGAACAAAACCCACAAAAAACTGACAGAGGCTCAAAAGAAGAGGAATGCTGAAAATCAGTTGAAATATGCTTTGGGTGGTCTTGTCCTATCTCTCTGGAGAAAGCGCGACTGGCCATTGGATCCAGATGATTTAAAATCAGTTGAAAGCATGATCATACGAAACGTTTCTTTTGGCTCTAAAATAGCTAAAAGTTCATTGTACAAAGAAGCAGCCTCTATCACAGGTAATCATAGAATTGCTAGAGAATTGGTTCTTTCTGTTATAGATGAACTTCCTAAATACAAAATAAATCAACAAGAACTGCACAAGTTCATCCTCAAAAAACTGTATAAACCCAAATAAACGCCCTCATTTGCGATTTAAGCTGCTTAAATACAAAAAGCATCCTTTCTGCATAAAAATCTGTAATCAGGGCTAAAAACGCAAAATATGGCGATTCAGAACAGATTTAAGCGAGTGTCTACGAGCGACTCAACGAAAATTCGAGCCTCGACCCTCTGAAAAACTGTTTTTAGGCTGTGAATTCAAAAAGAGTTTAGATCACATGAAGAACTTTGATTTCAGACCGAGCGTAGCGAGCAAAAATGGGGTTGTGAGCGTAGCGAATCCATCTTGTTGTTGTTTCTGATTTTGCTTTTTTCATTATTTAAATTCTATTCGCTATTGAGCAAAAAATTGCCCCCTTCGAACTGAGCGAAAGCGAAGTTCAATAGAGTTTGAGCGTAGCGAAAACATAAGGCAATTTTTCATTCTTATCCTTTTTAATATATTTTAAATCTTTTAAATCTTTTAGGCTATCTGAAAGGCTTTAACAGAAAGGCTTTCAGCTCCTAACTATGAGGGATTGACTACTAACTATGAGGGATTGACTACTAACTATGAGGGATTGACTACTTAACTATGAGGGATTGACTACTAACTATGAGAGAATTATATTACTCATAGTTAGTCTATCGAATTAAAAATGATGAGTACATCTAAAAAAGAATTAGTAGTTAAATCAAATCAAGTAATTGAGGCTTCATATCAACTCAGCTCAACAGAACAACGGATTGTCTTAGCAGCTATTAGTAAGATTAGTCGGGCTGAAGATATTACAGATGATGAAATTTATCGCGTAACTATTGATGATTTAAAAAAACTTGGGGTTCATGAAAAAACAGCTTATAGAGATCTAAAAGATGGTGTAAACCGCTTATATGACAGATCAATTAATTTAGCTATTGATGATGAGTCAATCAAAATGAGATGGATTCAATCCATACGCTTTTTAGAAAGTAAAAGCGTTGTAGGAATTCGGTTTTCTAAAGAAATTTTGCCGTTCATTTCTAATCTAAGCCGTGAATTCACTAAGTATTCGCTATCTGACATTGCTGGTATGAGTAGCGCATATGCTATTCGTATTTATGAGCTACTAAGCCAATATCGTTCCATAGGAAAACGAGAGATTTCCATCGAATCTCTAAGAAGTATGTTGGAGTTAGGGAAAAGATATCCATTGTCTGCTGATTTAAAGAGATGGGTTATTGATACTGCTGTAGTTCAAATCAATGAACATAGCCCTTTAAATGTATCTTACGAGCAAATAAAGACAGGTCGAAAAGTCACACACATTCACTTCACGTTTAAAGAAAAATCAAAAAGTATTGAGCATAAATCCGAACAGAATAATTTTTATAAATTGACAGATTCACAAATTAATATGTTCGGTAATCAGCTTTCACGCTTACATGAAGTATCTCACCTAGCACAACAAGGTGAAAGTTATGACGACTTAGCTATTAAAATTAAAGATATGCTGCGAGATCCAATAAAACAAAAACAACTTATTCCTCATCTTAAAAATTTAGGCTTTAAGGCATAAAGGTCGATTGTGTATGTAGCAGTTGACTGTTTGTTAATGTATTTTAGTTCACATAATGGACAACCAAAATTACAAGATGAAATCACTATCTGTTATTGAGCTTTCAAACCTCTATGGAATAACTCGTCAAGCCATTTATAAGCAAGTTAATAAAGGTAATTTAAGTAAAAATAGTGACGGTAAAATTGATCTTTCCGAAGCTATTCGAGTCTTTGGTGAACCTTCTAGAAATGTAAACAGTTCACAGACAACCGAAACACGAAAGTTGTCAGAAGTTCACCTATTAGAACAGCAAGTTTACATGCTTCAAAAACAGCTTGAACAGGCTCATGAGCGTGAGCAGTTCCAACGTGAGGAACTAAAAGCTAAGAATGATCAGTTACACGTTAAAGATGAGCAAATTGAAGCAATACAACGCCTACTAGAAGCTCCAAAAGCTTATACAACTAGTTCTATCGACCCAAAATTAGATATAGCAACAGATACTAGGTCAAAAAGTGAGTCGAACTATGATGTATTGACTACTCAACCAAGAGAAACTCCTGTAGAAGTAGAGATCCAAACTCAGCCGAAAGATGACGGATTGACTACTCCGGAGCAGGTGGAAAATAAGCGGATTCCGGTGCCGGATCAGGTTGAACCGGAGCAGCCGAAAAGAGGCTTTTGGAGCCGTTTTTTTAGACCCTATGATTAACCACGATTGTTTAACTGATATGAACAAAGTTGTGGAACATTGATCAAATAATAGGCGTGGAACGTGAAAAATCATAAAAAAAGCCCATTTGAGGGTAAATGGGCTTTTCAGTAGTATATAAGAAATTGATTTTTAAAGGAATAAAAACAGTATTTCGTATAAGGTGTATTATGTTAATTTTAGAAAAACTAATTGATTCTTGAAAGTAAACAGGCTTCCATTATCAGATATTAAGAGGTCTCAAATTCTTTCTGATAATAGATTAACTAATACTTTTAATTCATCTC
>NZ_JBBCWZ010000089.1:0-8983 GCF_037145695.1 Acinetobacter sp. USHLN143 | reverse complement strand
TTGGTTTTGATGAACATCAAATTCAGCACTCAATTCAGCAAGTGTTTTTTCTGCTTTAATCGCAGCAAGTGCTACCTTAGCTTTAAAGTCATTTGAATGATTTCTTCTTGGACTACGTGTCATAAAATACTCCATATATTGATGTTTATAACATCATTTGGGGAGCAAAATATCACTTATAAGTGTTGTTCAAATTTCCTGATCCACCTCTATTCACGATGATTAACTTAGAAAATCAGTAAAAATAGGGGGATATACAGATTGTTTAGTAATTAATTTGGGCCTGAGGCTGAACAGCTTTGTTCTGTTTGTGTAATGAAGCTACTTTTAAAATCTCAAATAACCCTCGTTTTATAAGCCTATTCTCAGCGTCGTAAAATAAGAGTGATCGGTCTTATATTTCAATTGAAAATCATTTTTGCAGGTTGTTATTTTAGAATGACGAAGGGGTATTTTTCCTGATTCTGCAAAAGTAAGTAAATAATGATAAAGCATATGATCTATTCAGGACTGTAAGGCTTACTAGATGCAGATCTTATAAGAAAAATTATTAGATAAAAGTGAGCTAATTTCGATAAAAAATACTTTTAATTCCTCTTTTTTAGGTTTTCTGGTCGAGTGTTATTTAAGCGATTTATCGGTCTGGCCAAAAAACATTTCAAATTAAATCGTGTGAAGAGTTGCGCAATTGCCGTTTGAAAAATCCTGCATTTTTGAGCTGAGTAAGCAGTTGTCACAATGGATTATTCTTTTGCTAAAAAACCAAAATATCACTTGCATATTTCCCAGATACAGCCGATATTCAAGATATAAGGACACGATTCTGCAGACTCAAAAATGTGTTCATCATTCAAAATGGAGGGTGTGATTCCAATCATTTGAAGAAGTGAAATGCGATGCGAAACAGCAAGCTACAAACGTGCCAAGATAAAAAATTTTGCACTCAAAAGTTACAAAGATTGAGGATGGTAATATATGAATATTGAACTTCGTACCGATAACCACATTCAGAATAGTGATCGTTTAATTACTTATGTACGGGAAGAATTAAATCAAGAATTCCAGCGCCACAGCGAACGTATTACCCATTTTTCAGTCCATCTCAGTGATGAAAATGGCGCCAAAGGCGGCGATGACGATATTCGCTGTATGATTGAAGCGCGTCCTGCAGGCTTGAAACCTGTCGTAGTCAATCACCGTGGCCATAATGTCGATACTGCGATCCATGGTGCAATTGACCGACTGAAACGTAGTCTGGAACATGTGATCGAGAAAAAAGACAATGTTCGTCCTGGTGCTCTCGACCTAGCAGACACAGATACTGCGGATATCGAAGAGTAAGCCGAACCGATTTGAAAAAGCCCTGCGGGGCTTTTTTCGTATTAAACAAAAATATAGTTATGAGAAGCACAACAAATCCTGCTTTATTCGGCATAATAGTCGAAAACGAATCAAAGTGAGCTCCATCATGTTAACTGCGCAACAACAGCTTTTTGTGCAAGCACTCGAAGAATTAAATCTGGACCAGGTTAAACAGCTGCTGGCAGATGGACTCAACCCGAATTTTATTGATCATGACAAAGGCCCGGTGATTTCGGTCTGGTCAGATGGCCTGTTCAAATGGTGGGAAGAGGTGTGTGAACTGTATGAAGCCGGTACACCACTTTCAGAAGATGAGAAACAGGCACGTTTGGCGGTACATTTACAGATTCTGGAAGAACTGATCCAGGCCAAAGTGAATCTGCATCTGTGGGATGCAGAAGAAATTTATGGCCCGCTCTGGGATGCCGCGAGTGCCGCATGTGCACCGGCTGTACAGCGTTTACTGGATGAAAAAGTCGATCCAAATAGCAAAGATGAAGATGGCATGACTATTTTATCTTCAATTAGTGATCTATTCTTTGATTGTGATTTTGATGAAATCAACTGGTCAGAAGCTTTAGACGAAGAAAAACAGACGCTAGAACTGCTTCGCAAGCATGGCGCAAAAATGACCAAAGAACTCAGTTAAATTTTAATAAAGAGCTCCAACATGACAACATTAAAAACCTTGGGTTTGATTGCACTGGCCGGTTGTAGTGCACAGCTTTTCGCAGCAGATTTTGAATTTGATCGACCAGGTGAGGGTCTGAGTACTGGAATTACTCCAGTCGGAAATGTCGCTTGGGAGCAAGGCTTGCCTACAGCGCGTTATAGCAAGTCGGGCGATCAGACCGTGACCACACTCAGTGCAGATATGTTGTTACGTACCGGACTCAGTGATGATCTGGAATTGCGTTTAGGTTGGGCTGGCCCGACCTGGACCCAAGTGAAATCCAATGGCCAGACCGAAGAAGATGATGGTCTGGGCGATGTTAGTATTGGTCTGAAAAAGGCCATTGATTTGGATGATGACAAACTCAGTATGGCTTTGCTGGCCGAAGCCATCATTGCAACAGGCAATGCCGGTTTCACTAATGAAGAAGATATTTACAGCTTGGGTTCTGTCGTGTCGTATCAATATAATGACTTGGTCAGTACCGCATTGACCATGCGTTATGAATGGCAGGACAGCAACTGGGCAGTGTCTGCGATTCCTTCTCTAGGCTACCGCATTACTGATCGCTGGTCAGGTTATTCTGAACTGATTTACCGTAAAGCTGAAAGTGTCGATAATCAATACGCGCTCGGTACCGGGGTTATGTATGCCTTAAACGACCGTGTCCAATTGGATGCGAATGTCGGTGTAGATCTGGATGGTGCAGATCGAAGTTACTTCTCAGGCCTAGGTTTCTCTGTGCTGTTCTAAGTTATTCAACTCACAGATGATGAAATACTCGCAGTTCCCGACCTGGGGGAAAATGCTTGCCCCGGTTATTTTGGGAAGCACCTTGTTCAGCAGTCCTGCTCAGGCGGAAACTGCATTGTTGTCTGCCGAGCAGGCTTTTCCTGTGAGCGTGATCTCCACCAGTCAGCAGCAGGCTGAACTGAGTTGGCAGATTCCAGACAACTATTATCTGTATCAGCATAAAATTGAAGTCCGGCAGGGCAACCAACCGGTGTCGTTTGAGTTGCCACCCGCTGAAGATTTATATGATGATAACTATGGACATACCCAGGTTTATTATCAGCAGTTAAAGTTTCAAATTCCGACTCAGGCGGGGCAATCCTATCAGGTCAGCTGGCAGGGCTGTGCCAAAGACCGGATCTGTTATCCGCCACAAACCATTCAGTTCAAGACCGATTTGTCCGGTCTGGTGCAATTCGAAGCTGCCGGATCAGGAGCAAAGCGTTTACTTGATCTGAATACTTCATCACTGCAACACAATACCCTGTTTAATACAGTGGATTCCTCAGAATCTACAGCAGATGAAATCTCTGCATCAGCCAACACACAAACCGAACCTTATGCAGCACAAGACCAGAAATGGTCAGCCCAGTTGCTTGAGCGCTCTTTGGGCTATGGGCTTTTACTGTTCTTCGGCTTGGGAATTTTACTGGCTTTCACCCCGTGTTCCTTGCCGATGCTGCCAATTCTGACCTCGTTGATCGTACGTGACAGTAAAGGTCTGAAAGCCTGGATGATTGCACTGACTTTTGTCAGCAGTATGGCCGCTGTCTATGCAGTACTTGGCCTAATTGCGTCTTCAGCTGGTCTGAACTTCCAGCGCTGGTTGCAGCAACCGGGAACCCTGATCGCATTTAGCATCCTGTTTGTCCTGTTTGCGCTGAATCTGTTTGGCCTGTTTGAAATCAAATTGCCGCAACGTCTGGTTCATCGTCTGGATCGGGCACAGGCCATGCAGCAGGGAGGTAGTCTGGTCAGTGCCGGCGTTATGGGCATGATTTCGGCGCTTCTGGTGGGACCATGCATGACCGCACCACTGGCAGGTGCATTATTGTTTATTTCCCAGACGCAAAGTCAGTGGCAGGGGGCTTTACTGCTGTTTACCCTGGGTTTTGGAATGGGGACGCCTTTATTACTGGCCAGTATTCTGGGTGCACGGATTCTGCCTAAAGCCGGGCACTGGATGAATCAGATCAAAGTGCTCTTTGCCTTTATCATGCTGGCGCTGGCGCTGTATTTTATTCGCCCACTGATTTCAGAAGCCGCTTTACAATGGTTATCCCTAGCTTTGGGTATGACCTTCGTGGCTTATGTGCTGTTCCGGATTTTCTGGCATCGTACCGGTTTGAGATGGCTATATATCCTGTGTCTGGTACTGGCCGTGCCCTATATCGCTTATAGCCAATATCAGCACAGTCAGCGTTTTTTTGTGGAGCAGGCGAGCACAGAAGCCAAGTGGCATGTGGCACGTAGTGCAGCAGAATTTCAGCAGATTTTGGACAGGGC
Organism: Acinetobacter sp. USHLN143; assembly: GCF_037145695.1. Lineage (GTDB taxonomy): Bacteria > Pseudomonadota > Gammaproteobacteria > Pseudomonadales > Moraxellaceae > Acinetobacter > Acinetobacter fasciculus. The sequence goes on along the minus strand of NZ_JBBCWZ010000089.1, from coordinate 4,650 downwards.
ACCACAAGGGCAAAAGATTATTATTGATGTCTACGCCGACTGGTGTGTTGCCTGTCAGCCGATCGAACATCGTATTTTAAAATCTGCAGCGGTACAGCAGGCGCTTGCGCCATATTTCCTGATCAAGCTGGATTTAAGCCAATATAATGTCTCTCATCAAGCGCTGTTAAACCAATGGGAAATTCTCGGGCCGCCGACGTATTTATTCTTGAATGCGCAGCAGCAGGAAATTAGGGGTTTACGTTTAACCGGTGCTTTTAGCGAGGCAGAATTGCTGGCACAGCTGCAAGCACTGGCTCAAAGTGAAAATCCATAATTTAGTTCTTAAAAAAAGCTGAACCCGTTTAAGAAACCTGCATCTGTGCTGGCACCGGTTCAGCATAGGCTTTGACCAGATTACGCCCACCGGCTTTGGCCTGATAAAGCGCCTGATCGGCCTGACTTAATAACTGTTGCGGGCGTAATTCCGCGCTAGAAATGGCAATCCCGAAACTGGCGGTCACCGGGATCAGCTCACCCTCATCACTGAAAATCTGCAACTGCTGAATGGCGATGCGGCAGCGTTCAGCCACTTGTTCGGCTTTTTCCAGACTGGTATTTTTAAGCACCAAAATAAATTCTTCCCCGCCAAAACGGCCGACTACATCACTTTCGCGCAATTGCTGGTTCAGCACGGCGCTCACTTCGACTAAGGTTTCATCGCCCTTATTATGGCCATAGTGATCATTAATTTTCTTGAAATGATCCAGATCTAATAGCACTAAAGCATAATTGGGAGTGGCTGCGGCATTCAGTTTATCCAGACATTGGTTGATGCTACGGCGGTTAAACAGGTTGGTGAGCGGATCAATCTGACTCAGCTGTTTGATCAGCTGCTCGCGATGACGCCATTGGCTCAGCAGAATCTCGAATAACACCATGCAGACGGCCAGAATTGGCAAAATGAAATACAGCATCGATAACAGCCAGAAACCATTATAGAAAAGCTTGTCATCGATATTAAATAGCGGTGAATAAGGCAATTGATGACTGAAACTTAAATAGGCGCATCCGCCCAGAAAAATGGAGGCGGGAATCAGCATGCTATACACCAGCGTGCGATGAAACAGCACCAGACCGACCATAATTAAGCAGACGTAAGCGGTGGTAGCGACCGGACTGATCACGCCGACAATATAGGCATCCCGGCATAGCGAACCCACAAAGGTGCCGACTGCCAGATAGGGCAGATAACGTTCCACCAGACGGTTGCCCTGAAATTTATAACAGGGAAAAATCAGGAGAAATAGAATTACCAGAAAGCTGCTGTTCAGAGTAATTTGTGTATAGACCCGTTCTAGATGAACATATTGCCAATATTCGGGATTTAATAACACGAAAATATCCCAGCCGAGCCAGGTCAGATGTACTCCGCATCCCAAGGTCAGCATCAGGATGCATTTCTTCAGGATGCGCCAGTTCATCACGACTTCATCTTCGACCAGATATTTCTTGATTCTGTGTCTTAGCACTTTTTCTAATACAGGCGATATTCGCTTCATGGTCCCGGTCTGACTTTAATTGTTATGGCAGATTTTTTTTAAGACTTATTGGATATTTATAACTTTATTTACACAAGATAACATAAGTTTGAATGCTTGATAAACAACAATATTTAAAACATTTTTGTGATTTAGTTGATATCTGATCTGCTCAGTCTTTGCCGATAGCGCAAGTGATCCAGGCTATGTCAAAGGGTCTTAATCAAAATTAAAGAGGTTAAGAGGTATACAGTTTTGTTCTAAATTCAGGATGATGTGTTTTATTTGTACTAATTATTTCAATATAGTCAATCGTTAAAATGGCTGCATTGTTAGAAACAACCAAAGATAAAGAGCGAAGCCATGAAAGTTTTACAGATTGATTCCAGTATTTTAGGAGATGCTTCTATTTCGCGTCAGTTGACTCAGGCTGTGGTGGAACAACTGCAGCAAAAATATGCTGAGGCCATTGAAGTTGAGTATCTGGATCTGGCTGCACAGCCTATTCCTCATCTTACCGCCGAAATTTTAATGGGCCAGAATGCAGAACAAACGGCATTGGGCGAGGAAATTTTAGATCAATATTTGCAGGCAGATATCGTGGTGATTGGTGCAGCGATGTATAACTTCGGTTTGCCATCGACCCTAAAAGCCTGGATTGACCGGATCTGTGTCGCGGGACGTACTTTTAAATATACCGAACAAGGTCCTGTGGGTTTGGCGGGCAATAAGAAAGTGTATATTGCCAGCAGCCGTGGTGGTGTCTATGGCGAGCAAAGCCCGGCTGATTTTCAGGAGGCTTTCCTGAAAACCGTGTTTAACTTTACCGGTGTGAATGATATCGAAGTGATTCGTGCTGAAGGAGTGAACATGGGCGAAGCGGTTAAAGCCCAAGCATTGCAAACTGCATTGCAGCAAGTTCAGGCCATTTAAAACCTAAAACCTCTTTTCAAAGGGTCAGCTACGGCTGACCTTTTTTATATGCTAAATCATGCTTAATCTCGGTCCAGACGATGGGCAAATTTTGCAAGATCACTCAGTGCCTGTTTAGCTTCATCGAACCAGGCACTGAACATCTGAAAGTTATGCCACATACCGGTATACAGTTTAAATTCGACCTCGACACCCGCCTGTTCCGCTTTTTCTTTAAAACGGCTAGCATCATCCAGCAGAATTTCCTTGGAACCTACCTGAATATGAATCGGTGGCAAACCGGTTAAATCGGCAAAAAAAGGAGAAACTTCCGGATCACCCCGATCAATTGAACGCGGTACATAATATTCAATCCCGGTTTGAACTGTTTCCAGAGACAGCAGGGCATCATGCTTCTGGTTATAACGTAAAGATTCACTGGTCAACGTTAAATCCAGCAGTGGAGACAGCAGAATCAAACCGCTAACTTGGGGACGATCTTCTTTTTGCAGTTTGAGTGCCAGCGCCAGCGCCAGATTGGCACCGCACGAATCGCCGGACAGAATGATATCTTTGGCCTGAACACCTTGATCTAGCAGCAGATTATAGACATCAAACAAGGCTTCCAAGGCTTCAGGATAGGCAGATTCGGGTGATAGCGGATAATCGACATGCAGCACCTGCATCTGGGTTCGAGCCGCAATTTGAGTCATAAAGGCGCGATGGGTATTTAAAGAACCTAAGTAAAATGCGCCGCCATGAATATGAAAAATCAGCTGGGTCGATTCCTGCTGCGGCTTAATTTCTTCCGCGCGCAGTCCGGCCAGTCGGAGCGAGCGAATCTGTACCGTTTTATCCTGAGGGAAAAGTTTGCACATCTGTTCCAGAGCAATACGCATCGAACTCGGTGGAAGACTGAATCTGCTCGGGGCACGAATGGCCGTTTTTAAAAAGCTTTCTGTAATTAATTGTTTCGTTAGCGGGCTTATCTTCATCTTCCTTCCATCTTTTTGTGCTTTTATTGATCGTGTAGATTATTTACCAACCATATTTACAAGGTTACACTAAATAGTCACACCTAAAAATTGAAAAATTGTTGTGACTTTTTAATACTACATGGGTCTATTTTCAGACTAAGGAAATGAAGAAAAATGAAAAAAATAGCGCTTACGTTAGGACTACTAGGCTTATCTGCACTGGCTAATGCCGCGGATCCTTTAAATGGCACGGTATGGAAAACCATTGATGATAAAACCAAGCAGCCGAAGGCGATGGTTAAATTCACTGAACAAAAGAATGGTACTTTGTCAGCCAGCATTCAGTCGGTGTTAACTCCAGGTGAAGAAAATGCCTGCAAGAAATGTGAAGGTCCATATCACAACAAATCTCTGAAAGGCCTGACCATTGTTAAAGGTCTGAAAAATGCTGGTGGTACCAGTTATGACAGCGGTTCGATCCTAGATCCGCAATCTGGTAAAACCTATAAGTTGAAAGGCCAGCTGGCAGACGGTGGCAAGAAACTTGAGCTACGTGGTTTCATCGGCGTAGCGGCATTGGGTCGTAACCAGACCTGGATTCGTGCCAACTAATTTATTTTAAGCAGATATACAAAAGCCTGACCGATGTCAGGCTTTTTTTATGAGTGTTATTCAATACATGATATTAGCGGGCTAAGCCACGATAAGCTGTTTCATCAAAACCGGCAATAAATCCTGTAGAGGTCGCCAAGATTGGACGTTTAATTAAACTGGTATGGGTAGTTAATGCATTAATTAATGCATCTTCACTCGACAGGGCGGTTAGTTGCTCTTCTTCACTAAGTTTACGCCAGGTGGTGCCTTTCTTGTTCAGGACCACATCCTGACCCAAGGCATCCAGCCAGGTTTTGATGGTTTCAGCATCGATGCCCTGTTTTTTATAATCATGAAATTCATAACTCAGACCTTGCTCAGTCAGCAGATCAAAGGCTTTTTTCATCGAACTGCAATTTTTAATTCCGTAAATTTTTAACATAGCTGCCCTCTAAAAAATTTAAATCATGAACTAGCTTAACCAAATTGGCAGCAGCAGACCATGCAAAAGCAAATGAAAAAAAAGAAAAAATTTTAGGTGGTGTTTCAAAAAGTATGCTGGCGTTAAACAAATCCGTTATTAAGGTAAAAGAAAGTCAAATCAAAGGCTTTAAAATGATTTTCGAGCTTTTTAGAAAAGTTGCAAC
>NZ_JBBCWZ010000088.1:0-9773 GCF_037145695.1 Acinetobacter sp. USHLN143 | reverse complement strand
GTGTTGATCTGTCAGCATGGTACGAGGCATAGCGAATAGTAAAATTGGGTTTGGCGATTTGATTTTACTACTTCGCTATTTTTTTAAGCTAAAAGTGTCAACACACCCTAATCATATTTAAGTGACAACTTGGGTATGAGGGCGACCTAATTCTGTGAATTTATTTAAGACAGCTACGCGTGCATGAATCTCATTCACTTGACTATCAGCATTCATTGAGCAGAGTTTATCGCCTAATAATTTAATGCAATGCATCTTGGTTTCAAGCAGACTTTGCCGATGATAGCCTGACCATTTTTTCCAGATTGTCCTGCCCAAACATTTAACCGTTCGAAGGAGTTCATTTCGCTCTCGTGAATGAGCTTTTATATCTTTCCAGGGCTTTGCATTTTTTCTAGGTGGAATCACTGCATACGCTTGCCGATCTGCAATGACCTGACGGCATCGTTTTGTGTCATAAGCACCATCTCTGTATAGACAGAATCGATTTGTTCATCTAAAGGGATTTGAGCAAGTAAGTCTTCCAGTACCTGTGAATCACTGACATTATTTGCGGTGAGTTGTACAGCACGTATTTGAAGGGTTTTAGCATCGATACTATTATGAAGCTTACGCCATTTGCGGCGATATTCAGGTCCATGTTTCTTACGCTTCCATTCACCTTCACCTAAAAACTTTAGGCCAGTAGAGTCTACGAGTAGACGGAGACCTCCACTACTTTTTTGATAGCCAATTGCAACATCGATATGCCTTTGTCTTCTGCACAGTGTGAAGTACGAATATCACTGATATTCGGGGCTGCTCAGCCACAATGCTTAATCAGACTTTGGACAAAGCCTGTGACCATACGCAAAGACAATTTAAATAAAGATTTGATCATTAAGCAGCATTGAATAGCCGTATCGGAGTAAGTTTGATTTCGTCCATGTTTTGCTTATGGATGAGCATACCATTGAGTCAAAGGATCAAACCAAATGGAAATATTGCCTCGATTAATTAAGGCGCGCTTATATGTGGACCAATTAGTTGTACGAAAGATTTTGGGTGTAGGTTTATTCATCTAGGAATTATACTGCGGAATAAGACCTTATCGGTAGGTTTGTGCAACAAAGCCGTTTTCAGCTTAAACCTGCACAACGTTTTACTGAATCAGATATTTCAGAAAAATAGGAAATTAACCGTACCCCCATTCGTCAGGCCTTGTATCGCTTAGAATAAGAAGACTACGTTAATGTACATTTCCGTAGGGGGTGGGAAGTCAAACCCTTGGATTTTAAGTTTTATAATGAGCTGTTTGATTTGCGCATGATTTTAGAAAAAGAAGCAGTTAAAGGCCTTTGTGAAATGGATCATGAAACATCGGAAGAGCTACAAGCGTTAAAGAGAATTTGGTTAGTTCCTGTGGAAGAGTATAAACAGGAAACCAAGCAATTGATTTTTGTATTGCCTGAGTATCGTAGACAGGGAATCGCGACAGAGCTTTGCCAGTTGTTATTTGCATATGCACAGCAACAAAATATTCAGCATTTATATTTGCATACGGATCCATTTTTACCTGCGGCAGAAAAGTTTTGGCGGTTGCAAAGTTTTAGTACAGTCAGTCGTGATCAGCTAGGTATGTACGACACGATATATATGTTGAAAAGATTATGCTTATAAAACAATATGATTGTAGCATGTTGGGCTAAATCCTAAAAATTTGATAGAAAAATTAAAAGTTGGCATTAATTTTGCTTTTTTGTGAGAAGTATGAAACTCAGAGATATTTTTTGGTATGCAAAATCAACCTATGCAAGATACTTTTATTGAAAAGCCATCTTCTGCTGCAAACGAAACACTTGAAGACTATACTTTACGTTATGCTCCATATAGTTTCCGTCGTTGGAGTCCTAAAGTCGTCGCAATTACGGCATTAGGAGGTATTGCATATCTGGCAGACTTTTCGATTGGTGCTAGCATTGGTATGACATATGGGACAACGAATGCCATTTTTTCTATTTTATTTGCTGCACTTATTATCTTTTTAACAGGTCTTCCATTAGCTTATTATGCAGCTCGCTATAATATCGATTTAGATCTGATTACGCGTGGTGCTGGTTTTGGATATTTTGGATCGGTACTGACGAGTATTATTTTTGCAAGTTTTACTTTTATTTTCTTCGCTCTCGAAGGTTCTATCATGGCTCAAGGCTTATTGCTTGGGCTCGGAATTCCTTTATGGATGGGCTATCTCATTTCTACTATTATGGTTATTCCATTGGTCATTTATGGGATGAAAGCCTTAAGTACTTTACAAGTTTGGACCACACCTATCTGGTTGATCTTAATGATTGGCCCTGTTGCTTATTTGATTTATCAAGAACCTGAGCTTGTAAGTCAATTCGCTGCTTATGCTGGAAATGGTGGTTTTGCAGCAATAGATGTGGCTGCAATTATGTTGGGTGCTGGAATTTGTTTATCTTTAATTATGCAAATTGGTGAACAAATTGATTACCTACGTTTTATGCCTGCAAAAACTAAAGAAAATAGCAAATCGTGGTGGATAGCTGTTATTTCAGCGGGTCCAGGTTGGGTAATTCTAGGCGCAATCAAACAAATTATTGGTGCTTTCCTTGGTTTTTATTTGCTGACTAAAATTCCTGGGGTGGATAGCACGGAACCTGTACAACAGTTTAACGCAGCTTTCCATGATATGCTTCCAGGTTGGTTTGCACTTACTTTAGCGGTAATTTTGGTTGTTATTTCACAAATCAAGATTAATGTAACAAATGCATATTCGGGTTCATTGGCATGGACCAGTGCTTATACACGTATCAGCAAGCATTATCCAGGTCGTATTGTATTTGTATTGGTTAACCTTGCAATTGCTCTTGCGTTGATGGAAGGTAATATGTTCGCAGTGCTTGGTAAGATTTTAGGTTTTTATTCTAATTTTGCCATTGCATGGGTTGTGGTTGTAGCGACTGATATCACAGTGAATAAATACTTACTGAAGCTCTCTCCAAAAGAACCAGAATATCGCCGTGATATGCTTTATAATATAAACCCAGTAGGTATGGTGTCATTTCTTGTCGCTGCAGGAGTCTCCATTGCAACCTTTTTTGGCATGTTGGGTGAATTTCTAATGCCATATTCACCTTTAATTGCTCTGATTTTGGGCTTTGTTTTGACCCCAATCATGGGTTTAATTACGAAAGGAAAATATTATATTAAAGCTACAGATGATGGGGTAAAAGAACCACGTTATGATGCTACTGGGCTACCTATAGCAACAGTTTATCATTGTGTGTCATGTGATGAAGATTATGAAAGACCTGATATTATGTATTCACATAAGCACAAAGGTGTTATTTGTTCTCTATGTAAGACTTTGGAAAAATAAATGATTTTTCAGATATCTGCTTTTTAATAAGCTGAATTTCGATCAAATCAATAACCCTGATGATTTTGCATCAGGGTTTTTTAATATTTATTGGGGAAAACTCTAGAAAAAGTGCGGGAAAATCTATTCTAATCCAAAGAGTGGATACAACATCCATCTCAAATAACCCGACAGCTGCTATTTTTTTCTTAAATGTCCTGACATCATTTAAATGAGAAATCATATTTTCTTGAAGTTTTCATTTGGAGTTTCTGAGCAATATATACGCTTAAATGTGGTGTATGTAGAAAAATTGGCGCAATAATTGCTTTGAACGTTGGGGTGGTGCATTTTGTGAAAGCGATTTATATTTTGAATCAATTTGAATCAAAAGCAGTCCTAAAACAAAGTCAAGCATGGAGAAAAAATGGAAATTTATACTCAACGATTAGAAGCAGTTACAGAAAATTGTGACTTTGATGTCATTGAGCTGACTTTCGATACGCGCCAAAAGAGCCGTTTTCGTGCAACTTTAAAAAATGGGGTAGATATTGGTGCAGATTTGCCACGCACAGGCATTTTACGCAGTGGATCATATATTTCGACGGAAAGCGGAAATATTCTTAAAGTTGAAGCGAAACCAGAAAAACTGATGAAAGTTTCGGCACAGCAAGAATTTGATTTATTAAAAGCTGCATATCATCTCGGCAATCGTCACGTTCCCTTAATGTTGACGCCAACAGCATTATATTTCGAACCAGATCATGTACTGGCTGAAATGGTAGTGGGTTTGGGATTAAACGTTGCAGAGGTAGATCATCCTTTTGAACCAGAAAGCGGTGCTTATGCACAACATCAACATGATCATCGCTTAAGCCCAATCAAGACTTTACATCATGTCCATCACTAATCCGTCACAACTACTCAGCTTGTTGACCTTGTCATCAACTGCGTTACCGATAGGGGCATATTGCTATTCGCAAGGTGTGGAAAGTGCCATTGATCGAGGGCTGATTCATGATGAAGCCTCCAGCATTGCTTATTTTGAAGAAGTGCTGGAAATGCTCTTGGTTCGTTTTGAGTTGCCAGTGCTGAAACGTTTAATGCAATACAGTGATGACGAAGTAAATTTTACTTACTGGGCAAACTTTTACCGCGCCAGCCGTGAGAGTAAAGAGCTACTGGCAGAATCGAAACAGTTGGCATTTTCTTTAAATGCATGGATTAGAGACGTATTAAAGCAACCCGTTAAAGTGAAAAAACAGCTGGGCTTTGTTCCAGTGTATGGAAACCTGTGTGGCACCTTGGGGCTAAATCAAACAGAAGTACTCACGGCTTATACCTTTACCCTTTTAGAAAATCAGGTCTTGGCGGCAGTTAAAACCGTACCGCTTGGACAGATGAGTGGTCAGCGTATTTTGTGGCATTTACATGCGCTTATTCCCGCAGCAATTACGCGTGCGCTGGCATTGCCAGACACAGAAATCAGTAGTGCTTTACCGCAATATGCCATGCTCAGTATGCACCACGAGACCCAATATTCAAGACTATTCAGATCATAATTTTAAGAGGAAAAAACATGTCACAACGTAGCCCATTACGTGTAGGAATTGGTGGACCAGTCGGGTCGGGTAAAACAGCGCTGACCTTGAATTTATGTCAGGCCTTGCGTGAAAAATATAATATGGCTGTCGTCACCAATGACATTTATACCAAAGAAGATTCAAACTTTTTAACCCGCAATGAAGCCATGTCTCCAGAGCGTATTGTTGGGGTGGAAACAGGTGGTTGTCCGCATACTGCCATTCGTGAAGATGCGTCTATTAACCTCGCGGCAATTGATGATTTATGTGAAAAGTTTGATGGGCTTGAGCTGATTATTATTGAAAGTGGTGGAGATAATTTGGCAGCGACATTTAGTCCTGAGCTTTCAGATTTAACCCTGTATGTGATTGATGTGGCGGGGGGAGAAAAGATTCCACGTAAAGGTGGTCCAGGCATTACCAAATCCGATTTGTTGATTATCAATAAAACCGACTTGGCACCAATGGTCGGCGCAAACCTAAGTGTGATGGACCAAGATGCTAAACGTATGCGTGGCGATAAGCCGTTCTTGTTTAGCAATATGAAAACCAAAGAAGGTTTGGAAATTATTATTTCGTTCATTGAAAAACAAGGTCTATTCAAAGCTTAATTCGGGGAAACACCATGACTTATTTAAAAAGAACTTTAGCCACTTTCGCCGCAGCTTTTCCAATGTGGGCAATGGCACATCCCGGACATGAACAACAGAATAGTTTCTTGACGGGCTTTATTCATCCATTTACTGGAATTGATCACCTCACAATGGCAATCGCTTTTGGTGTGCTGCTGTGGTCAGCGGCTAATCGTTGGAAAGTAGGCGGATTGTTGGGTTTAGTTGTGGCCATGATTGCGGGTTTTAGCCTTGGGCAGTTGCATATCGTTTCCGCAAATATTGCTGAATACGGCATTGTTTTCTCCTTATCTGTTCTTGCCATTGCCCTATGGACCAAAGCCAATCGACTGTTTGCAGTTGCGACTATGGTTTTAGCAAGTTTTCATGGTATGGCGCATGGTGCCGAATTGAGTCATTCAGGTCATGTGATCGGTTTAGTCTTCGGCATGGTTGTTGCTATGTCTTGTATCTACGCAGGTGGCTTGGGTTTAGGTGCATTGGTACAAAAATATGTGCCACATGGTAAGAAAATTGTCGGTGGAATTGCCGCAGTTGTTGCATTGATTGGTTTGGCTTAGTGATTTTTAGGTCGTTTTGATGAACAAATTTCAGCACAGCAAATTATTGGTATTGATCACGCAGAGGAAGCATGCAGGATTTAACCGTCAGTCGAACGCATGATGCTCAATTATGGTTTGCCAAGTTGGAACTCGGTTTTCAGGCTCAAAAAGAGCCTGAATGCACGGTGTTACATCACCGCAAACATTATGGTCCTGTTCGGGTACAAAAAATGCTTTGGCCTGAAAAAACAGGGGTTTGCCATGCCATTATTGTGCATCCACCTGCGGGCATTGCGGGTGGGGATCACCTGACTTTTGATATGTCTGTCGATGCGCAGGCTCATGCCTTAGTGACCACCCCGGGCGCAGGTAAATGGTACAAAACCAATGGTAAAAAGGCCTATCAGCATATCAATATTTGTTTGAATGCTGATGCTATTTTTGAATGGCTGCCGCAAGAAACCATGCTGTTTAATGGTGCGAATGCGCATTCAGAAACCATCATTCATTTGGATCATGCAGCCAGTTTTATTGGTTGGGACATGTTGGTCATTGGTCGCCAAGCACGTGAAGAGCAATTTAGTGATGGTGCCTATAGCAACCAGTTCAAATTGTTCCGTAATCAAACTTTGTTGGTGGCAGATACTTTAAGTTTTAAGGGCAATGACCGCTGGTTAAGTTCATGCCTAGGCATGCATGGTCAATCTGTGATGGGGAGTTTCTGGGCCGTGCCCCCCATGCAATATCGTGCCAGTCTAGATTTAGAACAGTATTTGGATTTAATCCGTGAACTGATGATGCGTATGGATGTACCTGTCACCTTAACGGTTTTGGATGATGTGATTTGTGCGCGCTATTTGGGGAATGATGTTCGGCAATGTCACGATGCTTTTGCTGCCATCAGAGCGAAATTAAGACGCTATTGGTACGATCTGGATGAAGAATTCCCACGTATTTGGAGAACTTAAATTCATTTTAGCCTGTAATTTCAAGACCAAATGACACAACGATTTTTGGTCATGTATAGCTCATGAGCGAAGCATCTCCACGTTTAAATAGGTAAAAGATATGGAATTAAATCCAACAGAAAAAGACAAACTTTTAATTTTTACCGCGGGTTTGGTTGCAGAGCGCCGTAAAGCACGTGGTTTAAAGCTGAATTATCCTGAAGCGATTGCGTATATTTCTGCTGCCTTGCTTGAAGGTGCACGCGATGGCATGAGCGTAAGCGAGCTGATGCACTACGGCACGACTTTACTGAGCCGCAATGATGTGATGGATGGCATCGCAGAAATGATTGTTGAAGTCCAAGTTGAAGCAACCTTTCCAGATGGTTCAAAACTGGTGACTGTACATCAACCGATTATGTAAAGAACTATAAGGAATAAAGATGATTCCAGGTGAAGTAATTACGTCAGATCGCGATATTGAGTTAAATGTTGGACGTGAAACCCTAAAAATAACGGTTGCGAACGCTGGGGATCGACCAATTCAAATTGGTTCGCATTTTCACTTTTATGAAGCCAATGATGCTTTGCAATTTGAGCGCGAGCGTGCCAAAGGCTACCGTTTGAATATTGCTGCGGGCACCGCAGTACGGTTTGAGCCGGGTCAGAGCCGAGATGTCGAATTGGTGGCACTAGCAGGAAAGCGTGAAGTGTATGGTTTTGCGGGTCGAGTGATGGGGAAACTTGACTAAGTCGGGCCATCAAAATCTTTTAAGAATTTAGAGTAATCTATGATGAAAATGTCACGTCGTGCATATGCGGAAATGTTCGGACCAACCGTAGGGGATCGTGTTCGTTTGGCGGATACGGAACTGTTTATTGAAGTCGAACAAGACCTGACCACTTATGGTGAAGAAGTTAAATTCGGTGGTGGTAAAGTCATTCGAGACGGCATGGGGCAATCCCAATTGTTGGCAGATGATGTTGCCGATACCGTCATTACCAATGCACTTATTGTCGATTGGTGGGGCATTGTGAAAGCCGATGTCGGTTTAAAGAATGGTCGTATCTGGAAAATTGGTAAGGCGGGAAATCCTGACATACAACCCAATATCACCATTCCGTTGGGAGCGGCCACGGAAGTGATTGCGGGGGAAGGTCAAATTCTAACTGCAGGCGGCATTGACACGCATATTCACTGGATTTGCCCGCAACAGGTAGAAACTGCACTCATGTCAGGTACAACCACTATGATTGGTGGCGGAACAGGTCCAGCAGCAGGGACATCCGCAACCACAGTGACACCGGGACCATGGCATATTGCGACCATGTTGCAAGCCATCGATGATTTACCTATGAATATTGGGCTATTGGGCAAAGGAAATTTGAGTTTGCCCGATCCTGTCCGCGAGCAGATTGAAGCAGGTGTGGTGGGTTTAAAACTGCATGAAGATTGGGGTTCAACCCCTGCTGCCATTGATAACTGTTTGACTGTCGCGGATGAATATGATGTGCAAGTCGCAATTCATACTGATACTTTAAACGAGAGCGGCTTTTTAGAAGAAACGTTGGCGGCATTTAAACAGCGTACCATTCACACCTATCATACTGAAGGTGCAGGTGGTGGTCATGCGCCTGATATTTTAAAAGCTATTGGTCAGGCCAACGTGTTGCCATCTTCAACCAATCCGACGCGCCCATATACGGTTAATACCATTGATGAGCATTTGGACATGCTGATGGTATGTCATCATTTAGATCCTGCGATTTCAGAAGATGTTGCATTTGCCGAAAGTCGAATTCGTCGTGAAACCATTGCCGCGGAAGATATTTTGCAAGATTTGGGCGCAATTTCCATGATGTCGTCTGATTCACAGGCAATGGGGCGTGTGGGCGAAGTGATTATTCGTACATGGCAAACCGCACATAAAATGAAAGTGCAGCGTGGACCGCTAGAAGGTGATACGCCACATACCGATAATCAGCGGGTTAAACGTTATATTGCGAAATATACAATTAATCCAGCCATTACCCACGGTTTGAGTCATGAAGTCGGCTCGGTCGAAGAAGGTAAGCTGGCAGACTTGGTGCTGTGGAAACCTGCATTTTTTGGTGTTAAACCTGCCATGATTATTAAAGGCGGTATGATTGCAGCAGCACCAATGGGGGATATTAATGCGTCCATTCCAACGCCGCAGCCTGTGCACTACCGTCCCATGTTTGGCGCAAATGCCCGCGGTGTGCATAACACCTGTATTACCTTCTTGTCTCAGGCAGGAATTAATAATGGTGTAGCGGAAAAATTAGGTCTGAAGAAAATCATTTCTGCATGTAAAAACACACGTAATATTTCAAAAGCCGATATGAAGCACAACACCTATACACCAGTGATGGAAGTTGATTCGGAAATCTACGAAGTACGGGCAGATGGCATACATTTGACCTGTGAACCAGCAGAATTATTGCCAATGGCACAGCGTTATTTCTTGTTTTAATTAGGGCCTGTTGATTTTCTGTTCAAAAAAATAGCGAGAAAGTAAAATTTAATCGCCAAACCAAATTTACTTCTCGCTATGCCTCGTACAATGCTGAATGACCAACACTGGTCTAAGTTACTTTCTATTTTCCGAAATTTTGATATCTATTCCAAATCTAATTTGAGAAATTTTGTCGAAGCAATACTTTATAGAATAAGAACAGGCTGCCCA
>NZ_JBBCWZ010000087.1:0-9783 GCF_037145695.1 Acinetobacter sp. USHLN143 | reverse complement strand
TTGAAGGGTGCAATCTAAATTTTCAGATAAAGTCATAAAAAAAATGAGCGTATTGGCATACACTCATTTTTACTACATTTTTCTAATGTCTGCTTAACTGACTGGCATTACCGTATTGCCGGGGCTTTTTTATTTTTTATTAGGTAGTCTTTATTACAAAACTATTTTAAATAGCCGTGCTAATAAATCAGATAGCTGTAGCATCCAATAACAATTCAGCGGAATAAACCGCTTGCCATGACGCTTTAAGCTGTTTGTGCACTTGGTCAATCGGGAAGGTACTGAATTTTGCAATATTTTGCGCTTTTTGAATGTTGTTGGCGCGCATATATGCAATCAAAAAGTCCTGACCATGAAGTTGCAGATAAAACCAGGACTCGACATGAATCTGTTCAGCCTTAAGCGTTTCAATTACTTCGTCTTGACGTGCTTTCAAAGTACGCTGCCAGTCATGAACTTGCTGCATGTGTAAGGGCTTAAGTTGAATGAGAACTGCGCCGACATCCATAATTTTAATTTTCTTTTGAGTATCATTATTATATAAATGATTTATATGAAAAAAGCGACCTGAACCGGTCGCTTTTAAGCTGTTAAGAGGCATTTAGTTGGGTTGAACCAATCCAGTGCTTGGAAAACTGATAGGCAGCACGTCCTGAACGTTGACCGCGTGCCTGACACCAGCGTAGGGCTTCAGCACGGGTTTCTGGCGTGAGTTCCATGCCTGCCTTTTTGAGATAATGTTCTACAATTTCTAAATACAGGTTCTGATCCATTGGATAGAAAGACAGCCATAAACCAAAGCGGTCAGACAGCGAAATTTTCTCTTCAATCGCTTCTTGCGGATGCAATTCGGTATATTGCGGAACATCAACCCGGGTAACCGGGGTGTTTTCATGCATGAATTCGGGTAATAAATGACGACGGTTACTGGTCGCATAAATCACAAAATTGCTGGAACCAGATTGTAAAGAGCCATCTAAAACACTTTTTAAACTGCGATAATTTTCATCTTCAGCATTAAAAGCCAGATCATCACAATAGACAATAAACTTTTCTGGACGCTCTGCAATGAGTCGCTGAATCTGAGGCAGATCAGATAAGTCATCCCGTTCGATTTCAATTAATCGTAACCCTTGATCTGCATACTCGGTGAGTAGGGCACGAACAATGGAGGATTTACCCGTACCGCGTGAACCGGTCAGTAAGACATCATTGGCAGGTAAGCCGTTTAAAAACTGCAACGTGTTCTGGATGACTTTTTCTTTTTGTCGCTCAATCCCTTTTAAATCGGCCAGTTCCATCTGTCTAAGCTGATGAATAGGTTTGAGTTCACCATGTTGCCATTTATAGGCATGAGCAGAAAAATCAGGAATTTGTTTTAGTTCGGGCAGACTTTGCTGAAGTTGCTGCAGAACAGTCGAAAGGGCATTTAAAATATGGTCAGGTAACTCAATTTTCGCCATGATTTAACATTACAGATTTAAAATTATGGCTAAGATAGTACCATTGCAAAATTCACAGTCAAAGCCAGAAAAGTATGATAATTTGCTTAAAGTAGAGAATTTTCGTTATTGTAGAGGATAGAAAATTTGTACACATTTTCTGGCTCTGGGTACGAGCTGTATCAAGAATAAATATAGGGAAAAGGCAGATGCTGTTTAAAGATTTTACTCAGGATATTAATCCACATCAGGCCTATCGTATTAAAAAGCTCAAGCAGCAGCTGCAACAGGCTGAGTCCTATGAGGAATGGAAATATATTGCCCTGAAAATAGATGAAGAATCAGGTGCACAGGAATGGAAATTTGATAACAGTTCACCCTACTTTGATGCAGAAGTGATCGCACATCGTCTGGGTAAATTACGACGCTATCGACAACAAAAGCGCACCCGTGACCTGATGTATATTTTGCGCGAAGGCCTGAGCTACGATATTGCCAACATTGCCCATCCTCTACTGTTTACCGAAGCCTATGTGGGCACTAAAAGAATTATTGAAGATTATGTCGAAGAAGTCAGCCAAGGCTTAGCCTATATTGCTTCAATAGACTGTACCTGTCTCAGTATGGAAGAAAAAATCGAATATTTTCAGCATTGTCAGCGCGCCTATGGCCAGCCAGCCCTGATGTTTTCCGGTGGTTCGACGCTGGGTCTGTTTCATACTGGTGTATGCAAAGCCTTAATGGAGCAGGACTTGTTGCCGAAGGTAATGTCCGGTTCAAGTGCGGGTGCCATCATGACCGCCATGTTAGGTGTATCCAAACCTTCGCAATATATTGATATTTTGAAAGGCCATAATTGCTTTCATGAGGCTTTTCATTTCCGCACCATGAGTGAATTGATGAAAGGTAATGGTGGTCTGGCGGATGTAAAATATCTAAAAAAATTTCTGGTCGAAAATCTGGGTGATCTGACCTTCGAAGAAGCACTCAAAACCTCAGGTCTGCATATCAATATTGCGGTTGCACCTTATGATGCTGGACAGGATGCACGCATTTTAAATGCCTATACTTCTCCGGATTTGCTGGTCTGGAGTGCGGTACTGGCGTCTTGTGCGGTGCCGGTTCTGTTTCCACCGGTTCGTTTGACCAGTAAGCGCTATGATGGTCAATATACGCCTTATATGGGTTCAACCCGCTGGGTGGATGGCAGCGTGCGCAGTGATTTTCCGCAGGAGAAAATGGCACGCCTGTATAATATTAATTATACCATTGCCAGTCAGACCAACCCGCATATCGTGCCATTCATGCAGGATGATATTTCACGTTTCCGTAAAGGTACTTTGAGCTGGCCACAACGAATTGTTCGCCGTCAGGGCGCGGTGATTACCAAAGGAATGATGGATTTCGCCCGGGAACATGCCGGTAGCTTGCCTCCTGTACGCCGTCTACTGGATCATGGCTATGGTGTAGTTGACCAGCGTTATTATGGTGATGTGAATATTGTCGGTAAATATAGCCTACGCCACTATAGCTATATGTTGCAAAATCCGCGGCCGTATCTGTTTAAAATTTTACAGCGTGAAGGGGAGCGGGCTACTTGGCCAAAAATCTCCCTCATTGAGACTCAGGAACGGGTCGGGAAAACTATTCAGCATTGTCTGGAGCTGCTAAATTATCAGCATACACTTAATCCAATACCTGAATACATTGCCACGACTTAATTTAGATCATCTCGATATTTCTGATTTTGAACTACGAACCAAAGCCCGTAGTCTGGGTTTTGGTCGGCGTCTTTATTATGCCAAGGGAAATGCGCTCTGGCTAAAAACCCAGATATCGCATGGATCTGATAGTTTAATATCATCTCCACATGCTGAACTAGGCTGGCAACATGAGCTGGATTTTTATCAGGCTCATGCCAGCTCAGGTGATCTAAATTTTTTCCTTCCACATCAAATTATTCAACAGCCTTTCAAGATCAATCATGAACAATTTGAGCAGGCCTTAATTCTGGTCGATGCGCCGGCGCATTTTCAGATCATGCCGCATCAGCAATCCATCACGCAAATTCGGCAACATTTGCTGCAAGCTGTGGAGCCTTTAATCTGCCTGCAAGAATTGGGTTATTTGCATGCCGATTTAAAGCAGGAACATTTTGCAAATAATCAGGGCAGGGTCTGCCTGCTTGATTTTGAGCATGTCCAAATACTCCATCAGAATGACCTGCATGAACTGAATGCGACACCGCGTTATATGGCGCCGGAACTGTTCCAAGGCCAAGCCAAGAGCCTACAAAGTGAAGTTTATGCTTTGGGTGTTATTTTTTATGAGTGGTTGAGTGGTCAGCGTTTACAGGCGACAGATTATCTGGATTGGGCCTTTTTGCATTGTCAGCGTCTGAAAGTTGAGTTACCGCAGCACTTACAGGCTTTTCAAGGCTTATTAGAAGAAATGTTAAGTAAGCAGAAGCAGCATAGATTGGCCGATTTTCAAGCTGTGAAAGACTACTTAATGACTGAAATTGAATGAGAAAAATACAATAAAACTTGAATTGTTTCTTATTTAATCAAACGAGTGTTTTTTTATGATAAACGGCTTGTCAGCTGGAAATGATCTCTATAATATACACAGCCATTGGGGACGTGGCGAAATTGGTAGACGCACTGGATTTAGGTTCCAGCGCCGCGAGGTGTGAGAGTTCGAGTCTCTCCGTCCCCACCAATCAATATTTGAGTAACTGGATATTGGGTGGAAGTAGAGGATTGGTGTAATGGTAGCATGACGGTCTCCAAAACCGTTCGTCAAGGTTCGAATCCTTGATCCTCTGCCAAAGTTTGAAAAAAATCCAACGCTAAGTTGGTACCCTGATGGGGACGTGGCGAAATTGGTAGACGCACTGGATTTAGGTTCCAGCGCCGCGAGGTGTGAGAGTTCGAGTCTCTCCGTCCCCACCATCATATTAAAGCAAGGCTAATGCCTTGCTTTTTTATTGCCTGAAATTTGAGGGCGGTTTTTTTAGTACCAGATTTTTGCTGTCATGGTTGATGAACATCAATGCGTTTTGGGCTTAAATTATCTAGCGAATGATTGCAAGGGCAGGGCTTTAGTAAATTTCATTGTATTGCTGCAATAATTCATGCGATCTGTATATTCAATAATTTAAATGTTATATGAATCAGTCCCATGGTGTCTATCAATTTTATCTATTGGTCTAAATAGAGCAGTATTTGCTCAATAGTGAATTAACTGATTAATTTTTGATATAAAAGTATTTAGCTTTCTATAGAACTACTTGTGAATCAGGTCTGATCGCTATAATATACACAGCCATGGGGATATGGCGGAATTGGTAGACGCACTGTGTTCAGGTCGCAGCGCCCTCTGGGCGTGAGAGTTCGAGTCTCTCTATCCCCACCATCATATTAAAGCAAGGCGAGTGCCTTGCTTTTTTATTGCCTGAAATTTGGCAAAGCCGTTGTTATTTATGCTGTATTCTATTTTGAGTTCATGCACTGGCTCAGACATTATTTATCAATAATAGTTTCAGCATTCTGAATGTCCATGCTGATCAAGATTAGAAGGTCATTTGAGTTTTAATTTGAAATATTGGAATTGAATCGAAATGATTAAAAATAACGAATGGGCGGTCATATCCTAAAATGAATCAAATTTTCGGCATAAATTTTATAAAAAATTAAAAAATAGAACTAACTGTTTATTTTATGGCGGAATAGACTGTGATCGCTTGTAAAATCGCTTGTCAATGCCGGTCTATCTCTATAATATACACAGCCATTGGGGACGTGGCGAAATTGGTAGACGCACTGGATTTAGGTTCCAGCGCCGCGAGGTGTGAGAGTTCGAGTCTCTCCGTCCCCACCAATCGATATTTGGGTAACTGGATATTGGGTGGAAGTAGAGGATTGGTGTAATGGTAGCATGACGGTCTCCAAAACCGTTCGTCAAGGTTCGAATCCTTGATCCTCTGCCAAAGTTTGAAAGAAATCCAACGCTAAGTTGGTACCCTGATGGGGACGTGGCGAAATTGGTAGACGCACTGGATTTAGGTTCCAGCGCCGCGAGGTGTGAGAGTTCGAGTCTCTCCGTCCCCACCATCATATTAAAGCAAGGCTGATGCCTTGCTTTTTTATTGCCTGAAATTTAGTGAACAAAGAAAAGCCCATCGAAATGGGCTGAATAACTGGAGAATAGCGCTGTTGAATCAGTGGAAAGATTAATTTATTTTTCTGCTCTTAAATAGAAGCTATCAGGCTTTTAAGTGATCTTCAAATTCCTCGCCTAGTTGTAGTGCCAGGGCATTACCTGCCAGATCACAGGTCACCAGGCCATATTCTTTCTTGAAGCTGAAACTGAAACCACGATCATCCGCCAGGGTGCGTACCGAATATCCCAATTTTTCTAACCATAGTCGAAATGCAATCAAATTTTTCGCTTTAACCACTTTTTTCACGAGATCACTCCTTCATCATTGTTAAATCTTAAATAAGGGTGAAAAATTATCTTTTAAAGGGCAAATGCCTTTATTTAAATTAATTTAAATGAATTTGCGTATATAGTGAACATTGGTTGATTAAGAAAAAATCAATTTAAGCGTTAAGTAAATGATTTTTATAATATTGAATAGGTTGTAACTAAATATTAAGTTTTTATAAGTTATAAATTTGGATAATTAATTTTCTAATTCAATAATTTATTAGTGAAACAGGTTGTTTTATAATTTTATCAACCGTATGAAATAGAAAATTTCAGATCTACAATGAGAAAATTAAAATCCAATCGACTTATTTATTAAAAGAATACCAGCTGCTGGTTTTCTGATCTTTAACCTGATTTGCATGCTTTATACTGTCTGAAATGTAATTCTAAAACTGAATACTCGTACCATGACTGAACTGACCATTGAGCACTATGTGAATCAACAAATTGAATTGATGCAGCAGCAGGGACTTGATCCGGTTGCTGTGATGTTGGGACATGAAGACTGGTTGAACTTTAGTGTTCAGTCGAAAGTGGCCTATACGCCTTTTGGCTGTGCCCGTCGTTATCAACCCGCTTTAGGTGGCTTACTACTGGTACGTATTGATGAAATGCAGGCGGTGCGTGTCGTGACTCAAGGTGAACTGGATACTTATGCACAAAGTAACCAGATTCTTTAACATTGCTTCATGCAACACATATGTTGTCAATTCTAGTAAATAGAATCTAAGAACCTGGTTACTGCTATCCTACACATCATCATTCGGGATCCACATAGCCAATGTCACTTTTAAAGTTGAACGACAGAACTAATGTCATGCTCTGAAAGCAGACATTTCTATTTGGGGCTTACAGACCTTACTTCTTGTAATGCCCATTATGTTAAATAAGTTGTAGATTTAGAGATAGTTCTTTTTATAAACATATAGGTGCTGCTTTATAAATTTAGTCTGTAACTCCAATCTAAATTAACTAGACTGATGAGCTGTGGATTTTGAAGTATATGAGCTATTAAAGGCTTTTACCTTATTTCTAATCTAGAGTTGAATTAATTTGGTGGAATAAAAATTGGCAATACAATTAGCAACTGCAAACGATCTTGAATGGATAAATGCTCAGTATCAAAAGATAGATTTTGTTCCAAGCTCTTTAGACAATGAAATTATTGCAATCGTTACTTATAACGATGAGTTGGCAGGGTTGTTTACCTCAATGATGATGAAGTCGAAATTGGGGGAATTTATATACTGGATGAGTTTAGAGGACTATCTCTAGCAAATGAGCTAGTTGGGTACTTAGTAGAAACAGCTAAAAAGAAAAATCTAAAAGAAGTGTATTGCCTGCCATTCGAAGAACTCAGAAATTTTTATGCAAAATTTGATTTTCATGAATTTGAATATGAGGACAGTCAAGTAAATGCAAAAGTATTAGAAAAATTCAAATGGTGTTTAGGTAATTATGAAAAGCAAAGTTTTACTATTGAAGCTAATTAATAATTATTGAGATTTCCTAAAATTAACATAATACACTTCATACGGAATACTTTTTTATTTTATATAAATCATATACTTATATTATTGGTGAAAGCCTAATTCAAGTAAATTGGGCTTTTTTATTCATTTGTTAGGTTCCACGATAATTATTTGAGCAATATTCCGTGAATTTATCCAATTTTAATAAACATCCTACTATTTTTTATAAGTCATTATTTCATGTGTTAGAACTAAAATTAGTTCCTAAAAAATAGGAGACGTGGTTGATCATAAGAAAGGAAAAATGGTACAGAAAGTCATTTTTAAGTGGAAGTTCAACGTGTTCCGATTTGTGTAAAAGTTGTACGTTCCTTTCAATGACATTCTATGCATCGCAAATGACAAATAAGTGAGTCGGCTGAAGCATTGATCTTCAGCTTTGAATCCGGTTTAAAATTGATCTTTCAGGGTTCTTAAACGCTGAAATTCTTCCACGCTTTCTGCACGCAGAAAAGGATTGGTTTGCAATTCATCTTCAATACTACTTGGCAGCGTGCACTGGCCTAGCATACGTAAACGCTCGATCTGCTCGAAGCGTTCCAGAATTTCAGGATTATCTGGTTCGACGTGTTTGGCAAACTGGGCATTCGATAATGTGTATTCATGGGTGCAATACACTTGTGTGCGCGGCGGCAAGGCAGCCAGACGGGACAGTGAATGATACATCTGTTCAAATGTTCCTTCAAAAACTCGGCCACAGCCCATGGCAAATAAAGTATCCCCGCAGAACAGCACATCAATTGCATCAATAAAATAAACGATATGGCCGAGTGTATGCCCGGGTACAGCAATCACCTGGATATCTATTCCATGAAAATTAAACTGTTCTTCATGCTCAAGCGGATGGGTGATAAAGGGAATTTTGCTTAGTTCTGCTCGTGGGCCATACACGGGCAGATTTTGTTCCTGGATCAGCCCCGGCACACCGCCAATATGATCTTTATGCCAGTGAGTCAGCCAGATTTGACTTATGGTTAGACCGTGTTCAGCACAATAGTCTTGTACCAATTCTGCTTCGGTTGGATCAATCACGGCCACTTGATGCGACGCAGTATGTTCAAGCAACCAGATATAATTTTGCAGTGAATTCTGGACATCAATACAGTGAATTTTAAAAGGCATCATAGCGCATCACATCAAATGAAGATTAAAGATAAAGTAGCATAATTTCGCATGCTCTGGGGCTGGTTGATATCATCTGATCATCCGCGATTATTTTCATTTATCCTAAATTTGAAAAATTTATGATGCTGGATCATCAATGCTTACAGCATTGCCGATGGTATAAAAATGCCCGCCGGCTACATGATGAATACTTTTCCATTCTTCATCCACTTCATGATAATGCCAGTGGCCGTCGCGGAAGACCCGATCATCGGCATAGGCTGCAATCACCTTGCCTATAAACAGGTCATGCATTTGCTGGTTATGCGGCTCAGGAATCAGCTCGCAGAGTATCCAGGCCGCACAGCCTTGTACTACAGGAATATCAGCATCAGGAAAATGAAATAGTTCTACTCCGGATTGTGCCAGTTTGTCCGGCACATCATGCAAGCTCTGCGTACCCAGACGATAGACCATATTCAGTTGTTTCAATGTTGGAATTTGCAGCGCGAAATAACCTGAATTTTCAATAATATTTCGGGTTTTGGTGCTTTTATCCAGAACCACAGTCACTTTTGCGGGGCTGAATTCCAATGCGCATGCCCAGGCTGCTGCCATAACATCTGTATCCTGCTGATCTTGAGCAGATACCAGTACAGTAGGGCCATGGGTAATCAGACGATAAGCTTTTTCTAAGGGAACACTTTGAATATGGGAGTTTATCATGCAGCACCATTTGGTCTATTTATTTAATAGGCTAGATTAATGAGATCATTAACATATTCAAGTTCATTCTTGCAAAAAAGCTTTTAAACTAGAGATCGTTATATTCAGGAATTCAAACAATGAAAATGTACCAGGTCGATGCGTTTACCACGGAACTGTTTAAAGGCAATCCCGCAGCCGTGATTGTGCTGGATGAATGGCTCGAAGATGGTTTGATGCAAAATATCGCCTTGGAAAATAATCTGTCTGAAACAGCTTTTGTTAAAGTTATCGATAGCGATAATTATGCGATCCGCTGGTTTACGCCAACTAAGGAGGTGGATTTTTGTGGTCATGCGACATTGGCCAGCAGCTTTGTACTATTCAATCAATGGTGGTGTTTCAAAAAGTATGCTGGCGTTAAACAAATCCGTTATTAAGGTAAAAGAAAGTCAAATCAAAGGCTTTAAAATGATTTTCGAGCTTTTTAGAAAAGTTGCAAC